>JBDLVO010000241.1:0-5931 GCA_039804805.1 Pseudomonadota bacterium | reverse complement strand
CTGTGATGCTCCAGCACCACCTCGTCGCCGAGCACCGCGCGCACCACCTGGGCGGTCTGGTCGATCACCGAGGTGAAGGGAATGGCGTAGACGATCCGCTCCAGCCCGTGGCGCCGGGCATGGTCGAGGGCGAAGGCCAGCGAGGTCAGCGTCTTGCCGCCCCCGGTCGGCACCGTCAGGGTGAACAGGCCGGGCGGCAGGTCGGCCTTGGCCCGCACCTCGGTCAGGACCTCGCGGCGCAGGCGGTTGACCGGGCTTTCCGTGGCCGTCGCCTGCCGGGCGGCGATATGGGCGTCGAATCGGCCGATCAGATCGCCCACGATTTCGGTCAGGCGGGGCCAGTCGCGATCGGGTTCGCTCCCCGCCGCCGCGGCGTAAAACCGCTCGGTGTCCTTGTAATCGGCATCGACCAGACAGGAAAACAGCATCCGCCCCAGGACGCTCAACTGGAATGGCAGCCGCGTCTTCGACGGGTGGGGCGTCAGCCCCGGGGCGAGATGGGTGGGATCGACCGCGATCTCCTCGCGCCAGACCGGATCGAGCGTCGGCCGGGCCCGGTGCAGGCGCTCGGAGAGGGTCTGCCAGTCCGGCAATCCGGCATGGTGACCGGCGATGGCGTAGGACAGCAGTTCCGCCATGATCCGGTCCCACCGGTCGGCGGCCTTGGCGCCCAGGGCGCGGATTTCGTCGGCTCCGGCGATGGCATGGTCAAGTCGGACCTCCGCGCCATCCAGACGGGCGGCAAACTCGGGACAGTATTTGCCGAGATCATGCAGGAGCGCCGCGACGGCGGCGGCGCGATCGGCCTTGAAGGGGCGGGCGAACTCTGCGGCCAGGGTCGCCGCACCCCTGGCGTGATCGAACATTTTCTGCCAATACGTTCGATCGTGACACTCGGACAGGCTGTGCGCGAAATACATTCGAGAGCGGCCCTGCACCCTCTAAGGTGGCATCTCGCTTTCAGCTAAAGGCAAAAACAAAAAACTGTCAACGGCATGCCATGAAAGATTGAGGCCGGCCGCCGCGTCAGGGCTTCTGTCGCTTTTTCACAGACCGCCGCCCCGGACTCCGCTACCTTGAAATGGATTCGTCGCGCCCAAACCTCCCATTAAGCGCGGCAAACCATAATTCGAGGTTAAGGAGCGGCAGGTGGCCTCGTTCCGGCAGGGCAGGGAAAGAGGATATCGCGGCGGTCCCGGCGGGCGGGAGCCGGCCGTTTCGGCCTGTGCGGCGCGGACCGGCGGACTCGGACCGGCAGAGGCGGCGTTCTGGGAGGCGATCCTGTTTCGCAGCCTCGTCTCGCTGTTCGCCGGGCTGGTCTGCCTCTACGGCCTGCCCGACCTGATCGATTCGACCACCTTTTTCCTGATCGACGCCGCCCGGCTGTTCGGCCTGCGTTAGCCCGGCCCGCCCGCGTCCCGCCGGACCCCGCCCGCGTCCCGCCGGACAACGAAAAACCCCCGCGCCGGGGGGGACGGGCGGGGGCTTTCGCGGGAGGCGCGCCCTTCGAGAGGGGATCGGGGGCGCGACGGGCTAAACAAGAAGGCGGGTCAGTTTCGTAAGAAGTCATCCATGGCTGATGGGAAGACTCTCGCATCGTCCGGGTTACCGCATCGTGGCGGCCGGATGAGCTTTTTGTAATGGTCAGCCGGCGGTGGGCGCCGCCGCAACCGGGTCCGGGGCGGTGGTTTCGCCCTCGGCCTCGGCCTCGCCTGCGGGGGCCGCGTCGGCTTCGGGGGCGGCTTCCGGCGCGGGCGGGACCGGCAGCGGCGGCGGGGCCAGGGTGAACAGCGGGCTGGCCAGCGGCGGCGCGGCCTCGGTCAGGCCGGCGAGGCCATGGGTCGCCAGCGCCTGGGCCAGCCAGGCCCGGCTGTTGAAGGCCCAGGCATGGTCGGCGGTCAGCACCACCGCCGCGCCCCAACAGTGATCCGGGCCGCTGCCGTCGCCGCACCATTCCAGCGTGATCGCCCCGGTCAGGCCGAAGCGCCGCAGCGCGGCCTGGAGGATCTCGACCACCACCTCGATTTCCAGCGGGGTGTCGCCCTGGCGCAGCAGCAGCAGGCCGTACTCGACCGGGACGGCGGCGGGGTCGTCCGCCGTCGCGGCGGGAGCCTCGGGCGGCGCTTCGGCCGGGTCGAGCGGGGCGTCCTCCCACCAGCAGCCGGTGAAGGGGTGATCGAAATGCTCGAGCAGGGTGGTGATGTCCTCGCGCAGATGGTCCTCGACCTCGGGCGGGGTGAATTCGCCGTCGATGGCGTGGGCCAGTTCGATCGCGTGGTCGAGGGCCGGGCGGGGGAGGACGATCCGGGCGGCAAAGCGGGTGGTGCTGGGCAGCAACATGGGACAAGGCCTTCGGTCGGGGCGGACGGAGGATCGACCCCATCGGAGCGGAACGAAACGGTGCGGTTGATATCACGATTGGGGCGGGGTTGGCGACCGGCGCAAATGCCGGGGGCGGCCCGTCGCGCGGCGTCCGCCGGGGCTGGTCCCGCCGCCGCCGCCGCGATAGAATGGGCGGATGAACCCGCCCTCGCCCTTCCGTCACGCCACCCCGCCGTCGCTCGAGGATCTCGACGCGATCGCGGCGGCGGCGTTCGCCGAGATCCCCGAGGAACTGCGCCGCCACGCCGCCGACGTGGTGATCCGGATCGAGGATTTTCCCGACGAGGACACCGAGCGCGAGATGGGGCTCGAAAGCCCGTTCGACCTGCTCGGGCTGTATCGCGGCTCGGCGATGGACATCCACGCCTATGGCGGCGTGCCGGGCGGGGTGGACATGATCCTGCTCTATCGCCGGCCGATCCTCGATTACTGGTGCGAGACCGGCGAGGATCTGGCCGGGCTGGTCCGCCATGTCCTGATTCACGAGATCGGCCATCATTTCGGCCTGTCGGACGACGACATGAGCCGGATCGAGGACGAGGGCTGAGGCCATGATCCGGCGCCGGGCCGGGCCATGGCTGCTGGCGGTCCTGCTGGCGGCGGTGGTGCTGGCCGGTCCGGCCGGGGCCGGCGGCGGCGAATTGCGGGTGCTGGCCCGGGCCGGGGCGCTGTCGCCGGCGCTGCTGGCCCGGTTCGAGCAGCAGAACGGGATCCGGGTCCGGCTGGTCGAGGTGAACGAGCCGGGCGAGATCTCGCGCCGGCTCGATCATCCCGGCGCCGGCTACGACGTCGCCCTGTTGCTCGACCACCAGGCCGCCGAGTTGATCGGGCGCGGCCGGCTGGAGCGGGTGTGGGCCGACCGTCTGGCCGGGTTCTGGAATGTCGAGGATCCCTGGCGCTCGCGCCCGTTCGATCCCCGCAACGAATACACCGTGCCCCATCAATGGGGCACCACCGGGCTGGCGATCGATTCCTCGGTGCATCCCGGCGACCATGACAGTCTGACGCTGCTGTTCTCGCCGCCGCCCGATCTGGTCGGGCGGATCGCGTTGCTCGACGATCCGGTGATGGTCCAACTGGCGCTGCTGGCGGCGGGCGAGCCGCATTGCGCGGCGGATCCGCACCGGTTGCAGCAGGTCGAGAACCGGCTGGCGCCGCTGCTGGCGCGGGCGCGGCTGGTGCGGGCCGACCGGATCCAGGCGGCGCTGCGTGACCACACCCTGGCCCTGGTGGTGGCGTGGAGCGGCGACGTGATGCGGGCGCGGCGGTCGCGCCCCGGCCTGGCCTTCGCCTATCCGCGCGAGGGCAACCCGGTGTGGAGCGAGGTGGCGGCGGTGCCGCGCGATCCGCCCAACCGGGCCGGGGCGCTGAAATTCCTGGCCTTCCTGCTGCGGCCGGACAATGCCGCGCTCGAGTCGGAGGGCAACGGCTTCGCCACGGTGATCCGTGGCGCCGAGGATTTTCTCCGTCCCGAGGTGCTGGCGGCGCCGGAACTGGTGGCGCCCTGGCCGGCCAAGGTGGTGTTCCAGGCGCCGTGCGAGACCGAGGTCCAGCGCCGTCAGGAGGCGGCGTGGGTGCGGCTGCGCTCGCAGGTGCGCGGCCGCCGCCCGCCGCCGCCGGACGGGTGAGACTCGAACAGGAAGGGGGGCCGCGCCTTCCCCCTACAGAAACTTGAGCACGGCGAAGCCGCCGACCAGCAGCAGCACGAACAGGGTGGTGACCAGGGTCAGGCGGCGTTCGACGAAATCGCGGATCGGGGTGCCGAACTTCCACAGCAGCGCCGCCACCAGGAAGAAGCGCAGGCCCCGGGCGATCACCGAGGCGAAGGTGAAGCGGGCGAGGTCGAAATCGAACGCGCCGGCGGTGATGGTCACCAGCTTGTAGGGGATCGGGGTCATCCCCTTGATGATGATGAACCACACCCCCCATTCGTCGATCACCGGCTTCAGGGCATGGAACTTGTCGACCAGGTGGAACGCGCCGAGGATCGCCATCCCGATGCTGTCCATCGCGAAATGGCCGATGGCGTAGCCGAGGAACCCGCCGGCCACCGAGGCCAGGGTGCAGACCAGGGCGATGCGGGCCCAGCGGGTCGGCGCGGCCAGCACCATCGGGATCAGCATCACGTCGGGCGGGATCGGGAACACCGAGCTTTCGATGAACGACACCGCCGCCAGCCACCAGACGGCGTGGCGGTGGGCGGCCTTGGCCATCATCCAATCATAGATCGCTTTCACCGTGGGAGCCCCGTTGCTGGTTGCCGGTGGGGCGAGGGTGTATCAGCCGTTCCAGGGCGGGTGCAATCGCGATGCGGGTGCGGGCTTGTCTTTTCCCGGCCGGACCGTCAGGCTCTTGGCCGATATCCTCACGGGGAACAGGCGATGCGCACGACGATTGCCGCGGGGGCGGCGATGCTGGCGATGGCGGGGCCGGTGGCGGCCGATCCGGCTTTGCTGGAGGGTCTGTCCGGGCTCGATCCGCTGTCGCTGGGACTGGGGGCGGCGCTGGCGCTGCCGGGGCTGGGCGCGGCGGCGTGGATGCGTTGGCGGCTGGCTCAGGCCCGGCGGGCCGCCGCCGCCGCCGCCAGCGAGGCCGAACGGTTCCGCCTGGGGCTGGAGGCGGCGCCGGACGGCTTTTTCGCCTGGATCGGCGACAGCGTGGTCTGTTCGCGCCGGTTGGCGGTGCTGCTGGCGCTGGGCAACGGCACCCGCTCCGATTTTTCCGAGGTGTTGCAGGCGTTCGAGCCGGGCGATTCCGCGCTGCTCGACCGGGCGGCGACCCGGCTGCGCGCCGACGGCGACGGGTTTTCGCTCGATCTGTCGCTGCGCGACGGGCTGCGGCGGGTGCGGGCGATCGGCATCCGCGCCGAAAGCGGCGAGGACGGCGGGCGGGGCGGCGAACTGGTGTGGGTGCAGGACGTCACCGAGGCGGCGGCGGCGCTCGACGATCTCGGCGGCCGGTTCGCGGTGGCGGAAGCGACGCGGCGGCGGCTGGTCGGGCTGCTCGACGCCCAGCCGATGCCGGTATGGGTGCGCGACGACGATCTCTCGCTGGTGTCGGTCAACCGCGCCTATGCCCGCGCGGTCGAGGCGGCCAGCGATGTCGAGGTGGTGGCCGAGCAGGTCGAGCTGGCTTCGGACGAGGTGATGCGGCAGACCCGGGCACTGGCCGCCCGCGCCCGCGCCGCCGGCGAGCCCCGGGCCGAGACCTTCCATCTGGTGCTGGCCGGGCAGCGGCGGCTGGTCGAGATCACCGAGGCGCCGTTCACCGCCGACGGCCGGTTGCTGACCGTCGGGGTGTGCGTCGACCTGACCCGGATCGAGGAACTGGAGGCCGAACTCGAACGTCACATCGGCGCCCAGGCCGAGGTGCTGGAGCGCCTCGCCACCGCGATCGCGATCTACGCCCCCGACACCCGGCTGGTTTTCTTCAACACCGCCTTCACCCGGCTGTGGCGGCTGGATGCGGCGTGGCTGGCGACCCGGCCGACCTATGGCGCGGTGCTCGACGCCCTGCGCGAACGGCGGCTGCTGCCCGAGGTCGCCGATT
>JBDLVO010000240.1:0-7108 GCA_039804805.1 Pseudomonadota bacterium | reverse complement strand
GCCGCCGCCGCCGCCGCGACCGCCGCCACCGCCGCGGAACAGCGATTCGATGCCCTGCTGGGCGAGGCGCGGAGGCGCGACGGCGATGACTAAGCCCCCGATCCGCGCCAGCCTCGCGGTGCTGGCCCTGCTGCTGGCCCTGCTGTCGGCGCTGCTGCTGTGGCGGCATGACCAGTTGCAACGGGTCGAACAGGAGGCGCTGCTGCGGGCGGTGGCCGGCGCGGTGGCCGATCAGGTCGGGCAGGCGCTCGATTACGGCATCCCCTTCCCCGCCTTGCGCGGGATGGAGCCGTTCCTCGACGCGGTGCTGGCCGCCAATCCCGAACTGGCGGCGATCGGCGTCGCCGCCGCCGACGGGGCGACCCGGTTCGCACGCGGCGCGCCGGACGGAGGGGGGCTCGCGGTGGCGGTGCCGATCGCCACCGGACGGGGCGAGGCCGGCGGCGTGCGGGTGAGTGCCGCCCGCGCCCTGCCCGGCGGCACCCTGGCGCCGACGCTGGGGCTGATCGACCTGCTGACCCTGGCCGCCGCCTGGGCGGGCCTGCGCCATGCCGGGCGGCGGCGGGTGGCGCGGCCGCTGGCGGCGCTGGAAGCCGGGCTGGCGGCGATCGGCCGGGGCGATTTCTCGGCGCCGCCGCCGGAACGGGGCCAGGGCGAGATCGCCGGATTGGAGCAGGCGGCGGCGGCGCTGGCGGCGCGGGTCAAGGGCCGCGCCGTCGCCTTCCGCCAGGAGATCGAGGAACGGACGGTGGCCCAGCCGGACGCGGCGGCGCGCGCGGCGATCGCCGCGCTTGGCCGCGACGGCACCGCCGGACTGCGCCTCGGGGAGGAACCATGAACCGGTTCGGCGCCTCGCTGCGGCTGAAAATCACCGCGCTGGCCCTGCTGGCGCTGCTGGCGCTGATCGCGATCGGCATCGCCGCCCAGACCATCCGCGAGCGCCAGTTCGCGGCGGCGATGGCGGCGGCGGTGCAGCAGGATGCCCGCCTGCTGTGGCGGGCCACCCTGGGCGACGGCATCGCCCGGCTCGACCGCGCCGCCGGCCGGATCGCCGCCGACCCGGCGGTGGCGGCGGCGCTGGCCCGGCCGGAACGGGGCGGGCTGGCGGCGGCGCTGGCGCCCCATCTCGACCGCCTCGCCGCCGAATCCGGCCGGGGCCGGATCGAGCTGATCGGGCCGGAGGGCGGGTTGCTGTTCAATTCCGGCGGCGAACTGTTCTGGCGGCCGACCCTGACCGGAGCGGCGCTGCCGCCGGGCGGCGGCGCGGTCGACGCGGTCCAGCTCGACTGGGGCCGCGCGGCGGTGCTGGCCCATGGCCTCCGCCTGCCGGGCCGGTCGGGAGCGATCCTGGTGGTTTCGGGCGGAATCGAGCCGCTGCTGGCCGAGATGAAGGCCGGCACCGAGGCCGAGGCGTTTCTGGTCAACCGCCGCGCCCGGCTGCTGGCCGGCACCCGGCCCGGGCTGTGGGAGCGGATCGCCGCCGCAAGCGACGACACGCCCGACGCGCCCCGGCGCGAGATCCGCCTCGACGGCCGCACCCTGGCGGTGACGACGTTGCCGCTCGACCCGCAGGGCGGGCTGACCGCCCGGCTGGTGCTGGTGCGCGACGTCTCGCGCGAGGCGGGGGGACGGCTGACGTTGCAGGCGCTGTCGCTCGGGTTGGCGATGCTGGCCACCCTGCTGGTGGTGGGCGGGCTGTGGCTGTGGCTGCGGCGGATGTTCCGCCCGCTTGAACACTCGGTGGCGGCGATCAACGCGCTGTCGGCGGGGGACACCTCGGTGTCGATCGCCGCCCACGGCCTGCGCGACGAGATCGGCCGGATGGCCGAGGCGCTGGAACGGTTCCGCGCCAACATGGGGACGCTGACCCGGTTGCAGGCGGCGGAGCGGCGCCAGCGCCGGCGCCAGGAACGCTTCATCCATCGCGAGATGACCGCGCTGGCCGGCACGCTCGACCCGCTGGCGCGGGAGGAGATCCTGCGCGACCTCAGCGAACTGGAGGACGGCGACGACCAAAGCGGGCTCGGCGTCACCGCCGCCGCCTTCCGCCGCATGTCGGTGCGGGTGCGCCAGCAGCAGCAGCATCTTCAGGAGCTGATCGGCGAATTGCGCGAGGCGCTGAAGATGCAGGCGGCCTATCTTCAGCTCCAGCAGGAACTCGACATCGCCCGCCAGATCCAGCGTTCGATGCTGCCGGTCAATTTCCCGACCGATCACCCCCGCATCGCGCTCTACGCGGAAATGGAGCCGGCCAAGGAGGTCGGCGGCGATTTCTACGACTTCTTCTTCCTCGACGAGCGGCGGCTGGGGATGGTGATCGCCGACGTGTCGGGCAAGGGCGTTCCCGCCGCCTTGTTCATGGCGATCGCCCGCACCCTGCTGAAGGCCACCGCCTTGTTCGGCAGCCCGCCCGCCCGCTGCCTTGCCAACCTCAACAACCTGCTGGCCGAGAACAACGAGAAGGACCTGTTCGTCACGGTGTTCTACGGCATCCTCGACCTCGACAGCGGGGTGTTCACCTATTGCAACGCCGGCCACAACCCGCCCTACCTGCTGCCGGCCGACGGCCCGCCCCGGCCGCTGCCCCGCACCGGCGGCGCCGCGCTGGCGATCCTGGCCGACCTGCCGCAACGCGACGCGACGGTGGCGCTGGCCCCCGGCGACGGCCTGTTCCTGTTCACCGACGGGGTGACCGAGGCCCAGGACGCCGGCGGCGGCTTCTGGGGCGAGGCGCGGCTGGAGGCTACCCTGGCCGCCGCCGGCCGCAGCCCGCACGATCTGATCGGCGCGGTTTATGACGGCGTGCGCGGTTTCGTCGCCGACGCGCCGCAATTCGACGACATCACCTGCCTCGCGGTGCGCTGGCACCCCGGCGGGTAACGCCGCCCGAATGCGGCGACAAAGACGGGTCACATCGCCCCCCGCCCCCGGCCCGTCCGCGCTATAATGATGCGGGCGGGCCTCGGCGATGGAGGCGATCATGGCGTTCGATCTGAAAAAGGTGCTCGACCGCAAACGCGACGCCGAATGGGCGGCGCGGGACGATTTCGCCTTCCGCTGGCGGGTCCGCACCATCCGCCTGCTGATCGACCATGTCGCGGCGGAGGATCCCGCGGCGCCGCTCGACCGCGCCGGGTTGATCGCGATGGTCCCCACCGCCGACGACGAGGTGATCCTGACGGCGCTGTCGCGCGCCCTGGCCGAGGCCGGACGGCCGGTGCCCGACGCGGTGTTGGCGGCGTGGTTCGCCACCGCCCACGCCGAGGCCGAGGCCCAGTTGCGGGTGCAGATCGGCCGGCCCGATCCCGCCGCCCTGGTCTGAGCCCCACCCGCGATGGGCGAATCGCTCGCCCCTGCCCTGCCCGGCGGGGATGGGTGCGGCACCACCCGGGCCGGGCGGGATCGTGCTATGCTGTCCGGGTCGGTATTGGGGGGTTCGCATGATCGGAACCGTCATCGGCGTGGCGGGATCGGTGATCGATCTCGCCTTCGCGGAGAACACCCTGCCGGCGCTGGGCGAGGCGATCGAGATCGATCGCGCCGGCGCCCCGCCGCTGGTGCTGGAGGTGCAGCAGCATCTCGCCCCCGGCACGGTGCGGGCGGTGGCGATGCAGGCCACCAGCGGATTGGCGCGCGGCACGGCGGCGCGGGCGACCGGCGGCCCGATCGCGGTGCCGGTGGGCGCGGCGGTGCTGGGACGGATCATCGACGTGGTCGGCCGCCCGACCGACCGGCTGGGCGAGTTCCCGCCCGAGGTGCCGCGCCGGCCGATCCACCGCACGGCACCGCCGCTCGTCCGCCAGGACTCGGCCAACCGGGTGTTCTGGACCGGGATCAAGGTGATCGACCTGCTCGCCCCGCTGGTCGAGGGCGGCAAGGCGGCGATGTTCGGCGGCGCCGGGGTCGGCAAGACCGTGCTGATCATGGAACTGATCCGCGCCACCGTCGAAAGCCATGGCGGCCTGTCGGTGTTCGCCGGCATCGGCGAACGCCAGCGCGAGGGGCACGAATTGCTGCTGGAACTGCGCCAGTCGGGGGTGCTGAAACGCACCGCCCTGGTGTTCGGCCAGATGAACGAGCCGCCCGGCGCGCGCTGGCGGGTGGGAATGGCGGCGCTGGCGGTGGCCGAATATTTCCGCGACGAGCGCCACGAGAACGTCCTGCTGCTGATGGACAACGTGTTCCGCTTCGTCCAGGCCGGGGCCGAGGTGTCGGGGCTGCTGGGCCGGCTGCCGTCACGGGTCGGCTACCAGCCGACCCTGGCGACCGAGATCGCCGAGTTGGAGGAGCGGATCGCCTCGGTCGGCGGCGCGGCGATCACCGCGATCCAGGCGGTCTACGTCCCGGCCGACGATTTCACCGACCCGGCGGTGGCGGAAACCTTTCCCCATCTCGATTCGAGCATCGTGCTGTCGCGCGAGATGGCGGCAACCGGGCTCTATCCGGCGGTCGATCCGCTGGCCTCGACCTCGGTGCTGCTCGATCCCGGGGTGGTCGGGCGCGAGCATTACACCACCGCCCAGGCGGTGCGGCAGGCGATCGCCCGCTATCGCGACCTCCAGGAAATCATCGCCTTGCTCGGCATCGAGGAACTGAGCCGGGCCGACCGGCTGCTGGTCGGGCGGGCGCGGCGGCTGATCCGCTTCCTGACCCAGCCGTTCCTGGTCACCGAGGCCTTCACCGGCAAGCCGGGGCGCAGCGTGCCGATCGCCGACACCCTGGCCGGCTGCCGCGCCATCCTCGACGGTGCCGGCGATTGCTGGGCCGAACAATCCTTCTACATGGCCGGCGGCCTCGACGAGGTGCGGAGCCGCGAAGGCAAGGAGGCGGCGGCATGAGACTGGTGATCGCCACCCCCACCCGGATCCTGGTCGAACGGGACGACGTCGCCGCGCTGCGGGCCGAGGACGCCACCGGCTGGTTCGGCCTCCGCCCCGGCCATGCCGATTTCCTCACCGTGCTGGAGCCCTCGGTGGTGACCTGGACCGACAGCGCCGGCGCCGACCGTTACGCCGCTTTGCGCGGCGGGGTGCTGACGGTGCGCGGCGGCGCCGAGATCGAGATCGCCAGCCGCGAAGCCTTCGTCGGCGACGATCTCGACCGGCTGGAAGCCGCGCTCGGCGACGCGGTCGCCCGCGACCGCGACGCCCGGGCCGAGGCCCGCGTCGGCGCGAGCCATCTCGAGGCGGCGGCGCTGCGCCATCTGCGCGACTATCTCGCCACCCTGCCGGGAGAGCGGCGATGACCGCGCCCTCCCCCTCCCCCACCCCCGCCCCGCCCGCCCCGCCACCGGACGACCACGCCCCGCTGCGGCGCGGCATCGCCGCCCGCCGCCGCTCTCCCACGCTGCGGGCCGAGGGCGAGCGCAGCTTCTTCCGCAGCCTGGGGATGATCGGCGGGTTGGGCTGGATGATCGTGCTGCCGACTCTCGGCGGGCTCGCGCTGGGGCGCTGGCTCGACGCCCGGCTGGGCGGCGGCCTCGTCGCCACCGGGGCGCTGCTGATGGTCGGGCTGGCGCTGGGCTGCCGGCTGGCCTGGCTGCGGATCCACCAGCCATGACCGCGCTCGGCTGCCTGCTGCTCGGCTTCGTGCTCGGGCTGGTCTATTTCGCCGAATTGCGCGCCAGCCTGCGCCAGCTCGGCCATCCGCTGCGGCTGTGGGGGGCGGCCTTGCTGCGGCTCGCCTTGGCCGGGCTGGTGTTCTGGCTGGTGGCGACCCGGGCCGGCGGCGTGGCGACGCTGGCGGCGCTGGCCGGCTTCGTCGCCGCGCGCTGGGCGATGCTGCGGAGGGCGCGATGATCGAATCCTCGCCGTTCGCGCCGCAGGTGCTGTTCCAGGTGGGTCCGCTGGCGGTGGGAAAAGCGGTGGTCACCACCTGGGTCCTGATCGCCGCGCTGGGGCTGTTTCTGGCCCGGGCCACCCGCACCCTGTCCGACCCGCCGGGACGGGTGCAGGCGGTGCTGGAACTGCTGGTCGAGGGCATCGCCGGCCAGATCGAGGAGGTGATGCGGACACCGCCCCGGCCGTTCCTGCCGCTGATCGGCAGTCTGTTCCTGTTCGTGCTGGTCGCCAACCTGTCGGCGCTGCTGCCCGGGGTGCAGGCCCCCACCGCCCGGATCGAGACCACCGCCGCCCTGACCCTGGTGGTGTTCGCCGCCACCCATCTGTACGGGGTGCGCGCCCGGGGGGTGCGGCGCTATCTGGCCCATTATCTCGAACCGACGCCGCTGCTGCTGCCGCTGACCTTGCTGTCGGAACTGACCCGCACCGTCTCGATGATGATCCGCCTGTTCGGCAACGTGATGAGCCACGAGATGGTGCTGGCGGTGCTGCTGTCGCTGGCCGGGCTGCTGCTGCCGGTGCCGGTGATGGCACTCGGCCTGCTGATCGGGACGATCCAGGCCTACATCTTCGCCATCCTCGCCACGGTGTTCGTCGGCGCGGCGATCGGCGCGGTGGAAACCGGATGAAGGAGACGGGTTCAGTCGGCAGGGCTGGCGGCCAGATTGCCTTGCCATCCGACATTTCGGGTTTCGGGGTGATGTGGGCTCCGCCCACCCCCGCCAAGGGCCGCAAGGCCCTTGGAACCCATTGGGGGTCGGGCGCGGAGCGGCCTGTCAGCTTGGGCGCGGGTGTTTGCCGCGCGAAGGGCAAGGAAAGGGTTCCAAGGGCCTTGCGGCCCTTGGCGGGTGCGGGCAGAGCCCGCGAATTGAGCCAAGGAGAAACAGCCGTGACCAACGAAATCGTCGCCATCGCCAGCATCCTCGGCGCCGCCCTGGCGATCTCGATCGGCTCGATCGGGCCGGCCCTGGGCGAAGGCCGCGCGGTGGCCTCGGCCCTCGACGCCATCGCCCGCCAGCCCGACCTCGCCGGCACCCTGTCGCGCACCCTGTTCGTCGGCCTCGCCATGATCGAGACGATGGCGATCTACTGCCTGGTGATCGCGCTGCTGCTGCTCTATGCCAATCCCTACGTCGCGTCATGAGCCTCGACTGGTCGAGTCTGGCGTTGCAGACGGTCAATTTCCTGGTGCTGGTGTGGCTGCTGCAACGTTTCCTCTATCGCCCGGTGCTGGCAGCGATCGACCGGCGGCGCGGCCCCCCCCCCCC
>JBDLVO010000239.1:0-5403 GCA_039804805.1 Pseudomonadota bacterium | reverse complement strand
TGGGATTGCCGAACACCACCCAGATCAGGATGGTGTCGGCGTCGGTCAGGGCGCCTTCGGCCACCTCCCACACCTTGTCGTCGATGTTGGAGGCCTCGTCGAACAGCAGCATCACCAGCCTTCCCTGGTTGTGCAGCCCGGCGAAGGCCTCGGTGTTGGTGGCCGACCACGAGACGAAGTCCTGGCGCCAACCCTCGGCCTGGGCCGGGTCGCGCGCCTTGATCGCGGTGGCGCCGGCATCGAACCAGGGCGCGGTCAGCGACAGCCCGAACCAGCGCCGGATCTCCGGCCCGGTCTTGGTGCGCAACTGGGCCTCGGTGTTGGCGGTGGTGAGGATGCGGGCGCCGACATGGCAGGACAGGGCCCAGTTCGACAGCATCCCCATCAGCGCCGATTTGCCGATGCCGTGGCCCGAGGCGACGGCGATCTGACAGGGCTGGTAGCGGGTGGCGGGGTCGGCGAGATGGTCGCGGAGGGCGGCCAGGATCTCGGCCTGCCAGGGATGCGGCCCCGGCTTGTCGGCCAGCGTCCCGCGCCCCCAGTCCCAGGCGGCGCGGGCCCAGCGCAGCGGGTCGAGCGCGCAATCGGCGGCCAGGGCGAACAGAGCGTCGCTCATTCGGGTTTCTCCCGGTCGAGGCGTTGTTTGGCCCGGGCCAGCCGGGCGGCAAGGGATTGATCGGAGTCGCCGGCCGCGCTCTGGGCCTTGCGGGCGGCCAGTTCGACGCGGGTGGCGGTGGCGGCGGCGCGGATGGCGCTGGCGATCCGGTTGTCGGCGTCGCGGCCGTCGCCCTCACGGGCGGCGAGCGCGCGGCTGATCATCAGGGCGGCCATCAGCCGCATCCGCTCGGCGGGGTCGGCGGTGGCGGCCAGCGCGGCGAGGGTTTCCTCGTCGTCGCCGGACTCGCCCTCGCGCCGCCCCCGCCCCGGATCGGGCTCGGTGTCGGTCGGCATGGACTCTCGCGGCAGGGAAGGGGGGAAACGCCAAACGCCCGGATGAGGGTTTCATCCGGGCGCAGTGGTGGCGTGGACAGAAGTCAACACCATCCTTGTGCGCGGGTCAAGCGGTTTTTTCGCGGCATGAAAAAGCCGGGCGCTGCCCGGACCCGCCAAGGGCCGCAAGGCCCTTGGATCCCTCCCGCTGTCGTGTGTGGCCGCGCCGGTGTTATCCTGCGGGGAAGACGAAGGGGGAGGGAACGGCATGGACGCCTATCTGTTTGCCGGAGCCCTGCTGGGGATCGCGCTGGTGGTCGGCACGGTGGCCCCGACCGGGACCAGGGCGGCACCGGTCCGGGTCGCGGGAATCATCGCGCTGCTTGGTGCGATCATCGCCCTCGTCCAATTCGGGCATGATTGGCTGAAGCCATGAGCACGCCGTTCGTTTCGGTCCGTTCGGCCGGATAGAGGTTGCCAACAGGCCATCCGTCCCGGAGAGTTGCGAGAATGGTCGGCACTTACTTCGACAACCCGCATCCGTTCTGGCCCTGCCGAAGGAATGGCGGCTCGATCCGCCGCCGATCCGCGACCCCCCCGATTTCAGGGATCCAAGGGCCTTGCGGCCCTTGGCGGGTGCGGGCGGAGCCCGCGCTCTTTCCCCGGCCGCCGGGCTCAGCCGGCGCGGATCTTCCGGAGGAACTCTCCGACCTGATCGGTCAGCAGACCGGCCTGGGACGACAGCAATTCGACCGCGCCGGACAGGTCGCGGGCGGTGGAATCGGTCTTGCCGGCGAGATCGCTGACGGCGGCGACGGTATCGCTGACCTGGGCGCCGCCCTCGGCCGCCTCGTCGACGTTGCGGGCGATCTCGCGGGTGGCGGCGCGCTGTTCCTCGACCGCCGAGGCGACGGCGGTGGCGATCTCGTTGATGTTGACGATGGTGCCGCCGATCCCCTGGATCGCGGTGACGGCGTCGCCGGTGGCCGATTGCACCGCGGCGATCTGGGCCGAGATCTCGTCGGTGGCGCGCCCGGTCTGATTGGCGAGGCTTTTCACCTCGTTGGCGACCACGGCGAAGCCCTTGCCGGCGTCGCCGGCCCGCGCCGCCTCGATGGTGGCGTTGAGGGCCAGCAGATTGGTCTGGCTGGCGATGTCGTTGATCAGCCGCACCACGTCGCCGATCTTGTTGACCGCCTCGGCCAGCCCCTGGACCAACTGATTGGTGCGCTGGGCGTCGACGACGGCGTGGTCGGTCATCTGCGCCACCTTGCCGACCTGGGAGGAGATTTCCTGGATCGAACTGGTGAGCTGGTCGGTGGCGGTGGCGACGGTGCGGATGTTGTCGCTGGTGCGGGTGGCGGCACCGGCGGCGGTGGCGGATTGTTCGGCCGCCTGCTGGGCGACGCCGGCCATCGACGCGGCGGCCCCGCTCAATTGGCTCACCGAGGCCGATACCTGGCCGACCACCCCCGAAACCTGCCGTTCGAAGCTGTCGGCGGTCTGGTTCATCACCACCGCCACCTGTTCCTGGGCCGAATGCATGTAGGCCGCCGCCGCGACCTCGACTTCGAACATCACCACCCGGGTCAGCGCCTCGATGCTTTGGTGGATCTTGTCGCGCTTGCGGCCGTAATGGGCGTTGATCGCATCGATCATCTGGCACAGCATGTTGTTGTAGAAGCAAAAATAATACCTTAACGACACCCCCTGCCGCTGCCGCTCGCTGAAAAGGTTGATGCAGTTGCGAACCTGCTGTTCGGAAAAGGTCGCCGTCAGAATGTCTTCGAGCCAATGCTGCTTCTGGGCCCGGCAGGCATCCTCCATCCGGATGCTGGCATAGGCTTCCCTCACTCCCGGGAAGGACAGCATTTTGTCATAGCTTTCGGTAATCGCCCGATCAATGACCGCTTCGATGATCGGGTGGCACTCGCGCAGAATTTCGCGGGTTCTGGCATCGATATTCAGAGCATCGAGACGGTTCTGTCTGTCTGCATCAAGTTCTCTCATGACACACTCCTCGCGTCATCCTCGGTCCCGGCGAACTCGGTTGGGGGGGCAGGGGGGCGACCGATCCTGATGACCGGGATGCTATCAAAAAAAGTTTTGATAAATACCTTATCGACGTTCAGTTTACCTTTTTATTTACTTTGTATGTCCGGTAGGAACATTAAGGGGTTTTCCCTAGGGGACTTTCCCCGGCGACCGGCCCGCGCGGCGCCGAGCGGCCCCGGACGGGTGCGACCGTTGCGGCGTGGCCGGGGGCGGACGAATGGTCTATAGTGGCGGCCATGACCGAGCCGCCGTCCGACGTCGCCGAACTGGCGCGCCGCTATCTCGATCTCTGGCAGCGACAGGTGGCCGCGCTGGCCGGGGATCCGGCGGTGGCCGCGGCGGTGGCGCGCGGGTTGGCGCTGATCACCGCCGGGCTGGGCGGCGCGGCGGCCCCGGGTTCCGACTCCCCGCCGCAGGAGGGCAGGGCGCCCCGCGATGAGCCCGCACCATCCCCCCCCACCGATTCCGCCGCGCCCGGGTCCGCGACCGCTGCCGCTGCATCTGGCGATCCAGCTTGCGATCCTGTCCGGCTCGCTGGCCGCCTTGCCGCTCTGGAAGCACGGGTCGCTGCCCTGGAAGCCGCCGCTCGACCAGGCGGCGGCGACGCTGGCGGCAAGGCTCGCCGCCGCCGGGACTGAGGCCGGCCCGGCCTTCGCCCGGGCGCTGGCGGCCGAGGCGGCCGGGCGGGCGGAAGCCTTCCTCGCCGGGATCGAGGCCTATCGCCGTCATCCCTATCGCCGCGACCTGCCCGACCCGCCGACGGCGTGGCGGGCCGGCACCACCCGCCTGCTCGATTACCGGCCGGCCGGCGGCGGCGGCCTGCCGCTGCTGGTGATCCCCTCGCTGGTCAACCGCGCCTACATCCTCGACCTCACCGCGCGGCGCAGCCTGATGCGCTATTGCGCGGGGCGCGGGCTGGCGCCGTTCCTGGTCGATTGGGACGCGCCGGGGGCGGAGGAGGCCGGCTTCACCCTGACCGATTATGTCGCCCGGCGGCTGGAGCCGATGCTCGACCACGTCACCGCCCTGTGCGGCCGTCCCCCCGCGCTGGTGGGCTATTGCATGGGGGGGCTGCTGGCGCTGGCGCTGGCCCAGCGCCGGCCGGCCGGGGTGGCGGCGCTGGCCCTGCTCGCCACCCCGTTCGACTTCGCCGCCGGCAATCCGGCCGAAGCGGCGCTGGCCGGGGCACTCGGCCCGTTGCTGGCGGCGGCGCTGGCCGGCGGCGCGCCGTTGCCGGTCGATGGTCTGCAAACCCTGTTCAGCCTGCGCGATCCCGGCCTTGCCCTGGTGAAATTTTCCGCCTTCGCCGGCTGGCGCCGCTCCGGCGCGCGGGCGCGGGCCTTTGTCGCGGTCGAGGACTGGGTCAATGACGGGGTGCCGCTGGCGGCGGCGGTGGCGACGGAATGCCTGCTCGGCTGGTATGGCGCCAACAGCGTCGCCCGGGGCGCGTGGTGCATCGCCGGCCGCCCGGTCCGGCCCGAGGCGGTGACGGTGCCGACCCTGGCGCTGGTGCCGGCGCGCGACCGCATCGTTCCGGCCGCCTCGGCCCTGCCGCTGGCGGAACGGATTCCGGGCGCCCGGATCGCGCGCCTGCCCGGCGGCCATGTCGGCATGCTGGTCGGCCGCCGCGCCGCCACCGACTGCCTCGGCCCGCTGACCCGCTGGCTGGCCCGCCACGCCTGACCGTGTCCCCCGCCGCCGCCCGGTTTTCAACCGTCATCGAGCGGTGATGGCATGACCGAATGGCAGGGCTGTATTACCATAAAGGCGTCTCTTATGTATCATGGATTGAAGAACCGCCCGACAACACCAAAGGAGAGTCCAGGACCATGACCGACATCGTGATCGCGGCCGCCGTCCGCACCCCGATTGGATCCTTTTCCGGGTCGCTGGCCGGGCAGTCCGCCGCGCAGCTCGGCGCGCTCGTCCTGCGCGCCGCGCTGGAGCGGAGCGGGCTGGCCCCGGCCGAGGTGGACGAGGTGCTGCTCGGGCAGGTGCTGACCGCCGGCCAGGGGATGAATCCGGCCCGCCAGGCGGCGCTGGCGGCCGGTCTGCCGGTCGAGAGCACGGCGGTGACGATCAATCAGGTCTGCGGCTCGGGCCTGCGCGCGGTGGCGCTGGCGGCGCAGGCGATTCGCGCCGGCGATGCCACCGTGGTGCTGGCCGGCGGCCAGGAGAGCATGTCGAATTCCCAGCACGCCACCTTCCTGCGCGGTGGGGTGCGGATGGGCCCGGCCAGCCTGACCGACACGATGGTCCATGACGGCCTGACCGACATCTTCAACACCTACCACATGGGGGTGACGGCCGAGAACGTCGCCCGCGAGCACGGCATCACCCGGGCCGACCAGGACGAATTCGCCGCCGCCAGCCAGGCCAGGGCCGAGGCGGCGATCAAGGAGATCGGAAGAGCGTCGT
>JBDLVO010000238.1:0-4640 GCA_039804805.1 Pseudomonadota bacterium | reverse complement strand
GTGCAGCTGGGTCATGATGACCTCGGCCGCGGAAACGCCCTCTTCCTTATGGATATCCACCGGGATGCCGCGACCGTTATCGCGCACCGAAACTGAATGGTCGGCATGGATTTTTACGGTGACCGCAGTGGCATGGCCAGCCAAAGCTTCGTCGATGCCGTTATCGACGACTTCATAGACCATATGGTGCAGGCCCGAGCCATCGTCGGTGTCGCCGATATACATGCCCGGGCGTTTGCGCACCGCCTCCAGGCCGCGCAGCACCTTGATCGAGTCGGCGCCATAGTCCTCGGCGCCGACCTGGGCCGCGCTCGGCTCGCCGGAAGGGGGGATCACGGGGGTCTCAGGGGTCGTCATCGCCTCACCTTACACTCCGTTGCCGGGCTCGACGGACGCATCCGCCACCCGGAAGAACTGGGCCCTGGCGCCGAAGGCTTCGAACAGCGGCGCGTCGGTCCCGGTCAGCCAGCTTTGCGCGCCAAGGGCGCACAATTCATCGAACAAGGCGGCCCGCCGCTCGCGGTCGAGATGGGCCGCGACCTCGTCGAGCAGCAGCAGCGGCCGCCGCCCGCCCTCGGCGGCGAGCACCCGGCCCTGGGCCAGCACGATCGCCACCAGCACCGCCTTCTGCTCGCCGGTCGAGCCCTGCGCCGCCGGGATGTCGCGGGCGGCGTGGCGGACCGCGAGGTCGCTGCGGTGCGGACCGAAGGTGGTCGCCCCCGCCGCCTGATCGCGCGGCCGCGCCGCCCGCAGCGCCGCCCGCATCCTCTCCTCGGCCGCCTCGGCATCAAGCCCGGCCGCCAGCCAGCCCTCGACCTCGCCCTCGACCGCCAGCCGTGCCGCCGGAAACGGGCCGATGCCGTCGCGGCAGGCCCGGTCGAGCCGGGCGGCGATGGCCAGCCGATTGGCGGCCAGCCGCGCCCCGTGGCGGGCCATGCCCTGTTCCAGCGCCGCCAGCCAGGCCGGGTCGGCCGGGCGACCGTCGTCGCGGGCCGCGCGCAGCAGGCGGGCGCGTTCGCGCATCGCCTGGTCGTAGCCGGCGGCCTCGGCGGCATGACCGGGATCGAGCCCGAACGCCAGCCGGTCGAGGAAGCGGCGCCGTCCGCCGCTGCCCTCGGAAAACAGCCGGTCCATCGCCGGGGTCAGCCAGAGCGCGGCCACCCGTCCGGCCAGATCGCCCAGGCGGGCATTGCGCCCGTCGATTCGCACCACCCGCCGGTCGCCGCCGGGGTCGCGCCCGGTGCCGATCTCGACCGGGCCGGTTTCGTCCTCGATCCGGGCCGACACCGCCCAGGCGGCGCCGGGGGCGGCCTGCTGCCGGGTCAACTCGCCGGTTCCGGCCCGCCGCAATCCCCGTCCCGGCACCAGCAGCGACAGCGCCTCGAGCAGATTGGTCTTGCCGGCGCCGTTGGGGCCGGTCAACACCACCGGGCCGGGGCCGACCTCAAGGCGCAGCGTGGCGTAGCAGCGGAACTCGGTCAGGGCCAGCCGGCGCACCGCCAGCCGGCCGGGCGGTCCCGATGGCATCGCGGCGGCGGGGCCGGTCACACCCGCATCGGCATCAGCACATAGATCGCGCTGCCGTCGGCGACCTCGCGCACCACCGTCGGCGAGGCGGCGTCGGCCATCGCGAAGCGGGCGGTGTCGCCCTCGATCTGGGCCAGGATGTCGAGCAGATAGCGCGAATTGAAGCCGATTTCGAGCGGGCTGGCGTCGTAGCTGGCCTCGATCTCCTCGACCGCGCTGCCGCTTTCCGGGCTGGACGCCGACAGGGTGGCGGTGCCGGTGACGAGGCTCAGCTTGATCGCGCGCGATTTTTCGCTCGAGATCGCCGAGACGCGATCGACCGCCTGGGCGAAGCTCTTGCAATCGACGTCGAGCACCTTGTCGTTGTCGGTCGGGATCACCCGTTCATAATCGGGGAAGGTGCCGTCGATCAGCTTCGAGGTCAGCTCGGCGTCGGCGAAGGCGAATTTCAGCTTGGTCTCGGACAAGGCGACGGTGATCTCGCCCTCGGTCTCGTCGATCAGCTTGCGCACCTCGGCGACGGTCTTGCGCGGGATGATCACCCCGGGGATGCCGGCGGCGCCCTCGGGCAGGGTGACCTCGGCGCGGGCGAGGCGGTGGCCGTCGGTGGCGACGGCGCGCAAAGTCGGCCCGGCCTCGCCGCTGGCGGCGTGGAGGTAGATGCCGTTGAGGTAGTAGCGGGTTTCCTCGGTCGAGATCGCGAAGCGGGTGCGGTCGATCAGCGCCTTCAGCTCGGTGGCGGTCAGGGTGAAGCGGAACGGCAGCTCGCCCTCGGACAGCACCGGGAAATCCTCGACCGGCAGGCAGGCCAGCGAGAATTTCGACCGGCCCGAGCGCAGGGTCAGCTGGCCGTCCTCCTCGCGCACTTCGATCTCGACCTGGCTGCCCTCGGGCAGCTTGCGGACGATCTCGAACAGGGTGTGGGCCGGGGCGGTGGTGGCGCCGGGGCGGGCGATGTCGGCCGGCACCGTCTCCAGGATGTCGAGATCCATGTCGGTGGCGTTGAGCGACAGCCGGCCGGAGCGGCCGTCGAGCTTGACGTTGGACAGGATCGGGATGGTGGTGCGGCGCTCGACCACGCTTTGCACATGGGCCAGCGACTTCAGCAGAGCCGCACGCTCGATGGTCAGTTTCATGCTGTGCCGACACCTGAGATTAAAGTGAGTCCCCCCGCGAACGGGGGCGGCAGTATATCACAGGCCGCCGGAGCCAAAAGCGTTTTCGGATCAGGGGGCAGGCGGCGGCGGTTCGCGTCCGGCGGCGGCGGTGCCGGTGGAGGCCTCGCGCAGGGCGCGGGCCAGCGCCATCGCCGCGGCGAAGGCCGCCGACAGATAAGGACCGCGCCCGTCGGGCGCGGGATCGGCGCCGGCCTGGGCCAGCGCCTCGTTGATTTCACGCAGTTCCGCCGGTCCCAGCATCGGGCCCCCTCCCTTGCCTGTGGTCAGGCCGCCTCACTTTGCGCCCAGCCGGCCGGCGTTGGCGACCTTTTTCGTCGGCGAAGGCGGGCGGGGTGTTCTCCCCCCTTGCCGCCGCACGGACGGAGGAAACGCCTACCGGTGGGGGTCGATCACCACCCGGCCGCGCACCTCGCCCTTGAGGATGGCGGCGGCGAGGTCGGGCAGGTCGGTCAGCCGGGCCTCGGTGGTCAGGGCGTCGAGCCGGTCGAGCGGCAGCGTCTCGGCCAGCCGGGTCCAGGCACGGATCCGGCGCGGAGTCGGGCAGGACACCGAATCGATCCCGAGCAGGCTGATGCCGCGCAGCAGGAAGGGCAGGACGTTGCCGGGGAAGGCCACTCCGGCGACGTTGCCGCAGGCGGCCACCGCCGCGCGCGCGCGCAAGCTGGCGAGGATGTGGGCGAGGGTGGCGCCGCCGACGCTGTCGATCGCCCCGGCCCAGCGTTCCGACAGCAGGGGCCGCTCGGGAGCGGCGCCGATTTCGGCGCGGTCGATCAGGGTGGTGGCGCCGAGGCCGCGCAGATAATCGTGCTGGCTGGCGCGGCCGGTGGCGGCGGCGACGCGATAGCCAAGCTTGGCCAGCAGCAGCACGGCGATGCTGCCGACGCCGCCGGCGGCGCCGGTCACCAGCACCTCGCCGTCGGTATCCGGGCCGAGGCCGTGTTCCTCGAGCGCCATCACCGCCAGCATCGCGGTCAGGCCGGCGGTGCCGATCGCCATCGCCCGCCGGGTGGTCAGGCCGGCCGGCAGCGGCACCGCCCATTCGGCGCGGATGCGGGCCTTGCCGGCATAGCCGCCCCAATACAATTCGCCGACCCGCCAGCCGCTGACGATCACCGCGTCGCCGGGGCGGAAGGCGGGCGAGTCCGAGGACTCGACCGTGCCGGCGAAATCGACCCCGGGGACGTGGGGGTAGTTTTTGACCAAGCGGCCCAGGCCGTTGAGAATCATCCCGTCCTTGTAATTGAGGGTAGAATGCTCGATCCGGACGGTGAGGTCGCCGGCGGGCAGATCGGCGTCGGTCAGGTGGCGGATCGACGGGCGGACCTTGCCCTCTTCTTCGGTCAGCACGAGCGCGGGAAATGTCGTCACCGGAGGCTCCTCGGACGGGGTGAGTGTGGATTCCGAACTCTAACACGACCATCGGTCATGGCATACTGACCGCCCCGCCACCCCCCCAGAGGTCCGACCGTGTTCGCCAAGGCCGTCCTGTTGTCCGCCCTGCTGCTGTCGCTGGCCGCTCCGTTTCCCGCGCTGGCGGCGGGCAAGGGCAAGCAATGCTTCACCGATGCCGAACTGACCGCCGAACGCGAGGTGCGCCACGGCATCTATCTGCGCGAGACCGCGCGGCTGTGCCAGAGCGGCGGCTTTCTCAAGGATTCGTTCACCACCTGGGAAAAGTTCGAGGAGGTCAACGGCGCCCGCTTCCGCGCCGCGGTGGGGCGCCGCGCCAAGGCGTGGAAACGTGAATTCCCGCAGGACTGGCAGTCGAAACAGACCCGCGCCGACGGCGCGATCGTCACCTATGCCCGCAACCTGTCGATGGTCGGCGCCGTCTGTGCCCAGGTGGACAAGGAGCTGAAGGAAATCGGCAAAGGCGGTTACGGCAAGTTCTCGGCCCGCGCCAAGCTGCTGAAGAACGAGGTGTCGGACGATTAC
>JBDLVO010000237.1:0-4794 GCA_039804805.1 Pseudomonadota bacterium | reverse complement strand
ACTCCCGCTTCACCCCCTGATGGCAGGGGTAGAATGGACAGTTCAAATTGGTGAAGCCTTTGTAGGCCTCGTTCTGGGTGGTGTCTTTCGGTTCCACCGGGTTGGGCCTCCCTGAGATGGGCCGCCGCCGGGTGGGCGGCGGCCCTTGCGTCGCTCAGCCCTTCACCGCCGCCAGCGCGGCGGCGTAATCGGGCTCGTCGGCGATCTCGGCCACCAACTGGGTGTGGACCACCTTACCGCCCTTGACCACCACCACGGCGCGGGCCAGCAGCCCGGCCAGCGGGCCGTCGGTCAGGGTGACGCCATAGATCTTGCCGAACTCCTTGTGGCGGAAGTCGGACAGCGGCTTGACCCGCTCCAGCCCTTCGGCGCCACAGAAGCGGGCCTGGGCGAACGGCAGGTCGGCCGAGATGCACAGCACGGTGACATGGCCGAGCGCGTTGAGTTCGGCGTTGAAGCGGCGCACCGAGGCGGCGCAGGTCGGGGTGTCGACGCTGGGGAAGATGTTGAGCACCACCGCGTCGCTGTCGGCGAAGGCGGCGAGGCCGTGATCGCCGAGATCGGTCGCGGTCAGCACGAAATCGGGGGCCGGGCTGCCGACCGCGGGCAGGTCGCCGGCGGTGTGGAACGGGGTCCCCTTCAGGGTGACGGTGGCCATGGGATCTTGCTCTCCGGATGAATGAGGAGAGCCCGACTTTGCCCCATTCGTCGCCATCCGGCAACGCGGTTGGTCAGTCGAGCCGGCGGCGCATCACCGCCCAGATGATCCAGGCGGTGAGCGCCGGACCGCAGATCAGCGCCAGACGGTTGAGCGCCACCGCGAAGCCCCAGCGTTCGCCCGACAGCAGTTAGGCCTGCTTGCAGTCGTAACGCTGCTGGAAGCTGCCCTCGCAACTGCGCATCCGCTGCTGCATCGTCTTGGCGGTGTGGTTGTCGACGATCTCGGGCGGAACCTCGTGGAAAAAGCCCCAGGTCGCCAGCGCCAGCCACGCCGCGCAGCCGAGCGCCACCACCCGGTCGCCGATGCGGCGCCGACGTGCGGGATCAGCCTCGACAGAGGACATGGACATCGTCATTCGCCGATATGCGGAAACAGGATCATGCGACAACCCGCAAAGGTAGACCGCCCCGGGTTAAGGGCGGCTTAATCCGCTCAGTGCTGGCCGGCGAAGGCGCAGCCGCCGCAGCCCTGGCTGGGGCAGACCGGTGCCGGCTCGGCGGCCTTGGCCTTGCCCAGACTGGGGGCCATGATCGCCTTGCTGACCGCATGGCTGCCGCATTCGGGACAGGTCAGCCCACCTTCGGCGGCGCGGCGGTCATATTCGGCGCCGTTGCCGAACCATTCCTCGAATTCGTGGCCGTGTTCGCAGCGCAGTCGATAAAGAATCATCGCCGGGTTCCTTCTGAATCACGCCCGTGGGTTATAGCGGCGGCGGGCGCCCAACCTCAAGCGCTTGCCGCCCCGCGACAAAAATAGGGGAGGGTCCGGGAGGCGCAAGCCTCCCGGTCGGGGCCCGGGGCGAAGCCCCGCCTCTTTCCTCCCCCCCCGGCTGTTATTAGAATACCCCGATGTCCCCCCCCCCTCCCGTCGAATGGCGCTTCTCCGACCGCCCCGAACCCTATCCCGCCGCGCTGGCGGCGATGGAAGCCCGGGTCGAGGCGATCCGCGCCGGCACCGCGCCGGAACTGGTCTGGCTGCTGGAACACCCGCCGCTCTACACCGCCGGCAGCGGCGCCGACCCGGCCGACCTGCTCGATCCCGACCGCTTTCCGGTGTTCGATGCCGGGCGCGGCGGCCAGTACACCTATCACGGCCCCGGCCAGCGGGTGGCCTATGTGATGCTCGACCTCGCCCGGCGCGGCCCGGACCTGCGCCGCTTCGTCCACGACCTCGAGGAATGGCTGATCCGCACCCTGGCCTGCTTCGCGGTCAAGGGCGAACGCCGCCCCGGCCGGGTCGGCGTCTGGGTCGATCGCGGCGGCGGGCGCGAGGACAAGATCGCCGCGATCGGGGTCCGGGTCCGCCGCTGGGTCACCTTCCACGGCATTGCCCTCAACGTCGATCCCAACCTCGACCATTATCGCGGCATCGTCCCCTGCGGCATCGCCGAGCACGGCGTCACCTCGCTGTGGGACCTCGGCCTGACCCCGACGCTGGAGGAGGTCGATGCCGCCCTGATCGCCGAGTTCAGCGCGGTGTTTGGCGACTGAACACCGCCGCCGCCCGCCCCGGCGCCAGGGTCAGCCCCAGCCCGAGCAGGATCCGCAGGGTGCCGAGCAGATCCTCGCCGCGTAGTGGAGTGGCGAAGGCCAGCGCCGACAGCGCCACCCCGAACGGCGGGTTGAGCAGATGGAAGCTGGCGGCGGTGCCCGGCCCGTGGCGGCGGATCAGCACCACCCACAGCGCCAGCCCGCCGATCGTCGCCCCGAACGCCAGATAAATCAGCGCCGCCACCGTCGCCGCCGACGGCATCCCCACCGGCGCCCCGAACAGCAGCGCCGCCGGCAGCAGCGCCAGCGCCCCCGCCGCCGATTGCCAGAAGGTCAGCGCCAGCGGCGGCAGCCCATGGGCGCGGTCGCGGGTCAGCACGGTCGCCAGGGCGAAGGCCACCGTGCCGGCCGCCACCAGCGCCAGCCCACGCGGATCGGGCGCCGCCCCCGCCGTCAGCCCGGCCATCACCGCCACCCCGGCGATCCCCAGCCCCAGCCCGACCAGCGGTCGCGCCGCCAGCTTCTCCTGCCCCGCCGCCGCCGCGAACAGCCGGGTCAGGAACGGGGTGCAGCTGACCGCCACCACCACGATCTCCGGCCGCAGCAGCTTCAGCCCGCTGAAGGTCAGGCCGAGATACAGCGCGTTGTTGAGCAGCCCCAGCAGCAGCCCGACCCGCAGCGCCCGCCGGTCGATCCCCCCGGCCAGCACCGGCAGCAGCACCAGTGCCGCCAGCCCGAACCGCGCCGCCAGCAGGGTGAAGGAATCCAGCTCGGCCAGGGCGATCTTGCCGGCGACGAAGGCCGAACTCCACACCAGGCTGAACAGCACCACCAGACCGATCCGTCCCACCGCCGCCATCGCCGTGCCTCCTCGGTTGCGGCTCTATCCTCGCGGCGGGCGCGTCTTCTGGAAAATTAATAGTCAGGCGGTCATAATAAGAAAGAGCGGGGCTGCCGCCCCGCACCCCGCCTGGAGGCGGGCGCCTCCAGACCTCCGCTTTTTTCATCAGGGGAGTCGAATCGATGGATGCGCTCGGGGAACGGCGGATCACCCTCGATCAGTTGCGCGCCTTCGTTACCGTGGCGGAGTGTGGCGGTTTTCAAGCCGCCGGCGATCGGCTCGGCCGCACCCAGTCGGCGGTGACTCAAAGTCTCGGTGCGCTGGAGGAGGGGCTCGGTCAGCGTCTGCTCGACCGGCGGCGCGGGCATCTGCTCGGGCTGACCGAGGCCGGGCGGCGTTTCCTGCCGGCGGCGCGGGCCAGCCTCGCCCAACTCGCCGAGGCGGTCGATGCCCTGCGGCGCCCCGATCTGCGCGGCCGCATCGCCCTCGGCGTGCCCGACGATTTCGCCATCGCCGAACTGCCCCGCCTGATCTCCCGCTGCCACGCCCTCTATCCCGGCCTGACAGTCGAGGTCACCTCGACCCTGTCCGCCTCCCTCGCGACCCTGCTGCGTCAGGGTGCGCTCGACCTCGCCTTGCTGCGCACCACCGCCGGGGTGCCGCTCGATCTGCCCGAGCCGGGCGTCCTTCTCCGCGTCGAACCCCTGCACTGGGTCGCCCATGCCCCGGTGCCCTTTACCGCCCCGGAGCCGCTCCCGCTCTGCCTCTATCCCGATGGCTGCGCCTACCGCGCCGCCGGCCTCGCCGCCCTTGCCGCCGCCGGTCGCCCGGTGCGGCTGGTCTATGTCAGCGCGATCGACACCAACCTCCACGCCGCCATCGCCGCCGGCCTGGGCGTCGGCCTGCTCCCCGCCAGCGCCATCGGCCCCGGCCTGGTCCGCCTCGGCCCGGAGGATGGCTTCCCGCCCTTGGCCCCGGTCGAACTCCGCCTCGTCCGCCGCGCTACCGCCCCCCTGGTCCGCGCCTTCGCCGATCTGCTCCAGACCGCCCCCGGCCTGATGCGCGGGTGAGGCTCTTTTCGTGGGCTCCGCCCACACCCGCCAAGGGCCGAGGCCCTTGGAACCCGTCACAGGTCGTGTGTGGGCGGCGGCTGGTTTTTGAACGTGGCGTACCCGGATTTGGGGCGACGGTGGTGTGAAGACGGACCTTTCTATTAAATGCAGTTTTGCCGAAATCCTATAACTTCACTGAATTCGCACCAAATTTTTGCAAATAAACTACCAAAGCCTTGATGTTGCTAATGTATCTCGTCTTTGCTCGACGAGTTCTCCAAGTTTTTCTATGGATTCTGTCAGTTCCTCATGATTGTTTTTTGGCGAGTATGGAACCAATATGACGTTGTAATTATTTTTTAGCATGGCCTTGTATTCTGGAGAGACCTTTCTTGCCATTAGAAGATAATGCGGCGGGGCCGCACAGAATGACCGCGCGTACTGCTCCAGGAGCAATGCGAGGTCTGGGTCATTCATTCCGCAACCTATAAAGAGAAACGTGTGCGTTACAATTAGCGCGTCAACAGCGCGATAGAAGTTGGCGTGCTTGTGCCTAATATCGGAGTAGTCTTCTCTCGTAAAAACAAGCCTGTCTGGGGCGTCTATGCACCCATGAATTTTCACGATCAAACGCTGGTTTTCGTTGCCTCGAAGTGATCTTGCGATGTCATCGTCGTAGTATTTCTTAAT
>JBDLVO010000236.1:0-4156 GCA_039804805.1 Pseudomonadota bacterium | reverse complement strand
GGTTCTTTCTGGTGCGCGGCCGGGCCAAACAGGATTTGTTGCAGGATGCCGCCGGACAGGTGGTCGAATTCATCGGCGGGCTAAAAACCCTGCGGCTGTTTGATCAGGCCGCGCCCAGGCTGGCCCGGCTCGAACAGCGGTTCGCCGCGATCCATCGGGTCAGCCTGGGGGTGGAGGCCTGGGGCGGCGGCTCGATTCAGCTCTACCGGATGTGTCTAGAGGCCGGGCTGGTGATCCTGCTGCTGACCGCCGCCTGGCTGGCCGAGGCAGGGCAATTGTCGCCGTTGGCCTGGCTGCTGTTCGGGCTGGTCGCGTTCAAACTGCTGGAGCCGTTGCTGGAGGCGGCGGCGTTCCTGACCGAGTTGCGTTCGATGACGCTGGGGGCCGGCCGGGTCGCGGCGCTGTTGGCCCAAGCGCCGTTGCCGGAAGGGAGCGCGATTCTGTCGGGCGCGGCGGGGGTGGCGTTCGACCGGGTCGGGTTCCGCTACGAGGAATCCTGGGTGTTGCGCGACGTGTCGTTCCAGGCCGCCCGGGGGACAATGACCGCGATCGTCGGCCCGTCAGGGGCGGGGAAGAGCACCGTTCTCCACCTGCTGGCCCGCTTTTTCGATCCCGAGGCCGGGGCGATCACCATCGACGGACTCGATCTGCGCGATTTGAGCAGCGAACAGCTTTACCGCCGGATCGGCTGCGTGTTCCAGACCGTCCAACTGTTCGACGGAACCATCCTCGACAATCTGCGGATCGGCCGGCCCGATGCCAGCGAGGCGGAGGTGAGGGCCGCCTGCCGCGCCGCCTGGTGCGACGGGTTCCTCGACCGGCTGCCCGACGGTCTGCACACCCGGATCGGCGAGAACGGCCAGATGCTGTCGGGCGGGGAACGTCAGCGCCTGTCGATCGCCCGCGCCCTGCTGCGCGACGCGCCGATCCTGCTGCTGGACGAGGCCACCGCCTCGGTCGATCCCGAGGCGCAGTTCGAAATCCAGCAGGCGCTGTCACGGCTGGCGGCCGACCGGACGGTGATCGTGGTGGCGCACCGGCTGCACACCATCCGCCATGCCGACCAGATTCTGGTGCTCGACCAGGGCCGGGTGGTGGAGCGGGGCCGGCATGAGGCGCTGCTGGCGCGGGGTGGGTTGTATGCCACTCTGTGGTCCGAACAGGCGGGGTGACTCAGGCCCTTTCGGCCCTGGGGGGAGGCACCCCGCGCCGTTTTCCGCTCAGTCGAGGGCGCCGCGTCGGGCTTCGCGCGGCAGTACTCCGAACTGTTTGCGGAACGCGGCGCTGAAATGGCTGACGTTGCTGTAGCCGAGGATCATGGCGGTCTCGGTGACGCCATGGTCGCGCAGCAGGACGCGGGCGCGGTCCATCCGTTCTCGCTGGAACAGGGCATAGATACTGTGGCCGAACATCGCCTTGAACCCTCGCTTGAGCTTGAGTTGATTGAGCCCCGTCTCGCGGGCCAGTTCGGCGATCGTCGGTGGATTGGCCAGGTCGCGCAGCAGCCGTTCCCGCGCCGCCGTCAGCAGTTTCCGATCTCGTCGCGGTATTGTCTGGTCGCGATCGGAACGGTAGCCGTCGAGGTGCCAGGCGAGGAATTCGAGCGTGGCGGCGTGCAGCAGCAGGCGGGGCGTGGGTTCCCCTTCCAGCATCCGCGCCAGCCGGATGCCGGCATCCCGGGCGCACCGGTTGTTGTTGTGACGGTGGAAGCAGAAGCCGCGCTCGATGTCGTCGCCGATGCGGTCATAGTCCTCGCCGGCGAGGGCGGACAGGGTGTCCGGGGTCACCATCGCTTCGACGTTGCGGGTGTCGCCGGGCAGCGTCAGGCGGAATTTCTCTCCCGGCGCATAGGTGGTCAGCACGGTGCCGCTGTCGAGGCGGAGTCCCCGCGCGCCGAATTCGACCTCGACCGCGCCGCGGAACAGGCAACTGAAATGCAGGTGGGGATGGTCGTTGTGGACCAGCGCCTGCACCGTCCGTTGGCCCTGGAACGACACCAGGGAAACCGTCAGCCCCGGTTGCAGTTCGATCGGCCGGACATCGGCCTCCGGCGGAGTCGTCTCGGCCGGCGGCCGCTCGCCGAAGAATTCCGAGGAACGGAGTTCGTACATGCGGATCTCCCAGGCCGGCGTGGCGGCGGAACCAGTGTCACGCCATGCATCGCCGGCAGGGTGAGACAATAGTGAAAACGATTATTAATCGCAAACTTTCTCTGCCGATGGATCCGTTGATCGCTCAAACCGAGCGGTGGGGGGCAAGGTGCAAACTGAACATCCCCGGAAACCGGCGTTGATGCGGTCGACAAGCCATTGGTACAAGATGATTCTGGGGGGAAGGGCGGAGGGGGCAATCCAGCTTTCCGTAAAGGGGTCAAAACCGCTCCCCTGGCGGGGAGCAAGGCGCCTGCCGCCGTCGCCGCCTTGATCGATCGCCGTTTCGCCGCGCTGGAGTGGGGGAGGGCGATGATCGCCTGAGCAAAAGAACGCGCGCTCGCCGAGGATCTGGCCGCTACCTCCGGGCTATCCGTGTTCGCTCCCTTTTGTGATCGAGTTAACAACCAATGGATGCTTTTATGGTGATTAATGTTCGTTGAATAATGTTGTACGGAGGTGCGCCATGTCCGGTAGAAAGCCTGGATATCTGATGGCGGTGATGATCTTGGGGATGCTTGGGGGCTGCGTCTCTCCTGCGGAACCTCCGGCTTCATCGCCGTTGCCACCACCCCCGCCAGATCTTTCTCCTCCCATTCCGCCACCACCACCCCGTCCGGTACCGCCACCCCGGCGTCCGGTTTTTCGTCCTTCGGATCTTCACCCGGACCAGATCCGGTACCGGACCCCGGAGGAGGTCAGCGCGCTGCGCTGCGCGCTTGGGATAGCGTCCACGGACGTGGTGGAAATTCGTTGCTTGCCGGAGGTGGTCATCGGGCGGGTTGGTTAGAGTGGAGTTGCGACACTTCAGCTCAAGACCAAGGACGACCCCGATGACCGAAGACAGAATGGCACTGAACGAACTGATGCAGAAGGCCGGCGACGGAGATTTTCTCCGCAGCGTGGCCGAGATGGTGTTGCAGATGCTGATGGAGGCCGACGTGGAGGGGCTGATCGGCGCCGGGTGGCATGAACGCTCTGCGGAGCGTCTCAATTACCGCAACGGGTTCCGCGAGCGCACCCTGGACACCCGGCTGGGCAGCCTGGCGCTACGCATTCCCAAATTGCGCCAGGGCAGCTACTTCCCGCCCTTCCTGGAGGCGCGGAAGACCTCGGAGAAGGCCCTGGTGGCGGTGATCCAGGAAGCCTGGATCGGCGGCGTCTCCACTCGCCGGGTCGACGATCTTGTCCAAGCCATGGGCCTGTCCGGCATCTCGAAATCGACGGTCTCAAAGCTGTGCAAGGACATCGACGAGCGGGTGGGCGCCTTCCTGGCGCGGCCGCTGGAGGGCGAGTGGCCCTATCTGTGGCTGGACGCCACCTATCTCAAGCAGCGCGAGGGCGGCCGGATCGTCTCGGTGGCGGCGATAATCGCCGTGGCCGCCAATACCGAGGGCCGGCGCGAGATCGTCGGCCTGCATATCGGCCCCTCCGAGGCCGAGACCTTCTGGTCGGCCTTCCTGACAGTCCCCCTGAAGAGCCTGCTGCGCCGGGGCCTGAAGGGCGTCAAGCTGGTGGTCTCCGACGCCCATGAAGGCCTGAAGGGCGCCATCACCCGCGTCATGGGAGCCACCTGGCAGCGCTGCCGGGTTCATTGGATGCGCAACGCCCTGGCCTATGTCCCCAAAGCCCAGACCAGCATGGCCGCCGCCGCCTTGCGCCAAGCCTTCCTCCAGCCCGACGCCGAGACCGCCCACAAGACCTTCCGCCACGTCGCCGAGCAGATGGCGGCGCGCTGGCCCAAACTGGCGGCCTTCATGGACAACAGCGAGCATGATGTCCTGGCCTATATGGACTTCCCGGCCCAGCACCGGACCAAACTGCACAGCACCAACACCTTGGAGAGGCTGAACAAGGAGGTCAAACGCAGAGCCGATGTCGTCGGCATCTTCCCCAACGAGCAATCCATCCTCCGCCTGATCGGCGCGGTGCTGTTGGAGCAGAACGACGAGTGGCAGACCCAGAACCGCTACATGCAGATCGAGGGCATGGCCGAATTAACCACT
>JBDLVO010000235.1:0-3766 GCA_039804805.1 Pseudomonadota bacterium | reverse complement strand
ACACCGCCCCGACCGTGCCGGTCTCGACGATCGCGCCGTCCTTCATCACGCAGACCCGGTCGGCGATCTTGCGGACGATGCCGAGATCATGGGTGATGAACAGCAGCGCCATCCCCAGCCGGGCCTGAAGATCCTTCAGCAAGGCGAGGATCTGGGCCTGGATCGTCACGTCGAGCGCGGTGGTCGGCTCGTCGGCGATCAGCAGATCGGGGCCGTTGCCCAGCGCCATCGCGATCATCACCCGCTGGCGCTGCCCGCCCGACAATTCATGCGGCAGGGCGTCGAGCCGGCTGGCCGGGTCGGGAATGCCGACCAGGGTCAGCAACTCGATCACCCGCGTCCGCAACGCCGCGCCGCGCAGGCCCTGGTGCAGCGCCACCCCCTCGCCGACCTGCCGCTCGATCGAATGCAGCGGGTTGAGCGAGGTCATCGGTTCCTGGAACACCATCGCCACCCGGGCGCCGCGCACCCGGCGCAGCACCGGCTCGGGCGCGCCGACCAGCTCGGTGCCGTCGAGGCGGATGCTGCCGCGCGGATGGCGGGCGCGGGGATAGGGCAGCAATTGCAGGATCGACAGCGCGGTGACCGACTTGCCCGAACCGGACTCGCCGACCAGGGCCAGGGTTTCGCCACGCGCCAGGGTGAAGGAGACGCCGCGCACCGCCGCGACGCTCTCGGCGCCCTGGCCGAAGGTCACGGCCAGATCTTCGACCGCCAGCAGGGGAGCGGAAGCGGACTGGGTCATCAGCGGGTCTTCCTTGGATCGAAGGCATCGCGCACCGCCTCGCCGACGAACACCAGCAGCGACAGCAGCAGCGCCACCACCACGAAGCCGGTCAGGCCGAGCCAGGGCGCCTGGAGGTTCTCCTTGCCCTGGCGCAGCAGGTCGCCGAGCGAGGCCGAGCCGGGCGGCAGGCCCAGCCCGAGGAAATCGAGCGCGGTCAGCGACACGATCGAGGCGCTGAGGATGAAGGGCAGGAAGGTCAGCGTCGCCACCATCGCGTTGGGCAGCACATGGCGCAGCATGATGCGGCGGTCGCTCATCCCCAGCGCGCGGGCGGCGCGGACATAATCGAAATTGCGCGCCCGCAGCACCTCGGCCCGCACCACCCCGACCAGGCTGGTCCAGGAAAACGCCACCAGCACCAGCAGCAGGGTCCAGAAGCCGGGGGTGATGATCGAGGCGACGATAATCAGCACCAACAGCTCGGGCAGACCGCCCCACACTTCGAGGAAACGCTGCATCAGCAGATCGGTCCAGCCGCCGAAATAGCCCTGCACCGCCCCGGCGGTCACCCCGATCAGCGCGCTGGCCGCCGTCAGCGCCAACCCGAACAGGATCGACAGCCGCAGCCCATAGATCAGCCGCGCCAGCACGTCGCGGCCCTGATCGTCGGTGCCGAGCCAGTTGCCGTGACCGGGCGGGGCGGGATGGGTACCGCCGCGCTCGAAATTGATCGCCTGGTAATCGAACCGCACCGGTGGCCACAGCGCCCAACCGTGAGCGGCGATGTTGGCGGCGATCACCGGGTCGCGGTAATCGGCATAGGTGGCGAAATCGCCGCCGAAGGTGGTCTCCGGGTAATTGTGCAGCACCGGCGCGTAGAGCGCCCCGTCATAGGCGACCAGGATCGGCCGGTCATTGGCGATCAGCTCGGCGCAGAGGGTCAGGGCGAACAGCACCAGGAAGATCCACAGCGACCAGAAACCGCGCCGGTTGCGACGGAAGGCGGCGAGCCGGCGGCGGTCGAGCGGAGTCAGCGTGATCATGACGCCCCCGCCCCCCGAAACAACGACCGGGATCCAAACGCCGTGCGGCCCTTGGCGGGTGCGGGCAGCGCCCGCTGCCTGTTCAGCGGCGGCATCGTCAGGCCTCCCGCGCCGAGAAATCGATCCGGGGATCGACCCAGTGCAGGGTCAGATCGCTGATCAAATTGAGCCCGAGCCCGAGCAGGCTGAAGGCGTAGAGGGTGCCGAACATCACCGGATAATCGCGGTTGGTGACCGCCTCGAAGCCGAGCAGGCCGATGCCGTCGAGCGAGAAGATGATCTCGACCAGCAGCGAGCCGGTGAACAGGATCGCCACCAGGGCGCGGGGAAAGCCGGCGATGATCAGCAGCATCGCGTTGCGAAAGACGTGACCGTACAGCACCTGCCGCTCGCCCAGCCCCTTGGCGCGGGCGGTGACGACGTATTGCTTGCCGATCTCGTCGAGGAAGGCGTTCTTGGTCAACATGGTCAGGCCGGCGAAGCCGCCGACCACCAGCGCGGTGACCGGCAGCACCAGATGGTGGGCGTAATCGAGCAGCCGCGCGCCCAGCGGCGCCGCTTCCATCCCGGCGCTGGTCAGCCCACGCAACGGGAACCAGGAAAAATAGCTGCCGCCGGCGAACAGCACGATCAGCAGAATCGCGAACAGGAAACCGGGCACGGCATAGCCGATGATCACCGCCCAGGAGGTGGCGAGGTCGAAGCGCGAGCCGTCGCGGGTGGCCTTGGCGATGCCGAGCGGGATCGACACCAGATAGATGATCAGGGTGCTCCACAGCCCGAGCGACACTGACACCGGCATCTTCTCGATCACCAGTTGGGTCACCGGTACGTCGCGATAGAAGCTCGACCCGAATTCGAAGCGCAGATAATGCCCCATCATCAGCCAGAACCGCTCGGCCGGGGGCTGGTCGAAGCCGAACTGATGCTCGATCTCGCGGACGAAGGCCGGGTCGAGCCCCTGGGCGCCGCGATAGGCCCCCCCGGCCCCGCCGCCGGGCCCCGGCCGGACGTTTCCCCCGGTTTCGCTGCCGCCGGCGCCGGAGACGCGGGCGGCGGCGTCGACCGCGCTGCCCTGCACCTTGGCCAGCATCAACTCGACCGGCCCGCCCGGGGCGAACTGGGCCACCATGAAATTGACCAGCATGATGCCGAACAGGGTGACCGGGATCAGCAACAGCCGGCGCAGGGTGTAGGCGATCATGGCGCCGTCGCCTCGCGCGCCCACCACGCCATCGGCTGGATCCCCGCGCCGGGCACGCCGTCGGGCCGGCCGAACTTGTCCCACCACGCCACCCGATCGACCCCGAGATGCCATTGCGGAATGACGTAATGATTCCACAACAGCACCCGGTCGAGGGCGCGGCAGCGCGCCACCAGGGTTTCGCGGTCGGGGGCGGCGATGATCGCCGCGACCAGGGCATCGACCGCCGGGTTCCTGATCCCGGCCAGATTCTGCCCGCCGACCGCGTCGGCGGCGGTGCTGCCCCAGAAGCCGAGTTGCTCGTTGCCGGGTGACTGGGATTCCGGCCAGACCTGCACCACCATGTCGAAATCATAATGGTCGGTGCGGTTCTTGTACTGGGCGGTATCGACCACCCGCACCTGGGCCTCGATCCCCAGCCGTTCGAGATTGCGGGCGAAGGGCAGCGCGATCCGCTCCCACACCGGCTGGACCAGCAGGATCTCGAACACGAACGGCTTGCCGTCCCCGTCGACCAGCTTGCCGTTCTCGACCCGCCAGCCGGCGGCTTCGAGCAGCCGCATCGCCGCGCGCAGATTGGCGCGGATGTTGCCGTCGCCCTCGGTCGCCGGGGGCTGGAACGGGGTGGTGAACACCTCGGCCGGCACCTTGTCGCGCAGCGGTTCCAGCACCTCCAGTTCCTTCGGCCCGGGCAGGCCGGTCGCTGCCATCTCCGAGTTGGCGAAGAAGCTGGCGGTGCGGCGGTACTGGCCATAGAACAGGGTCTTGTTGGTCCATTCGAAATCGAAGGCC
>JBDLVO010000234.1:0-3872 GCA_039804805.1 Pseudomonadota bacterium | reverse complement strand
ATCGCCCCGGCCGGGTGCGGGCGGCCGGCCGCGTCAGGCGCCCAACAGGCGCGCGCGCCGCACGCGACCCGCGCGGGGGGACGCGGGTCGCGGCGGGGGGCGGGTTCAGGCCGCCTTGGCGCTGGCCTGGACGTCGGCGAAGCGGCGGTTGAGCGGGGCCAGCACCGCCGACACGCCGGCGGTGGCGACCTCGGCCAGGGCGCGGGTTTCCTCCAGCGCGTCCTCGACCGACTGGCGGGCGAGGTGGGTGTGCCACTCGGCCAGTTCGGTCGGGCTCTTGATCGCCAGCAGCGACTTCAGCGCCGCGTCGGCCTTGCCGAACGAGCGGGTCAGCGCCGCCTGCTGCGCCTTGGAGATGCTTTCGAACGCCTGAAGGCTGGCGGCGCTGCTCTTGGCCAGCGCGTCGGCGTTGCCCTGGCCGAGGGCGATCAACTGGTCGAAACCGGGAAGGGTGAAGCTCATGATCGGACCTTTCGTCATCCGTGCCCGCCGACTCCGGGCCGGCGGCGTTTGTTGCATTGCAGCATGAGGCTAATCTAGATCATTCCGCCGGTGACGCAAGGCCATTTTTCCGCATTGCAGCATGGCGGCGCGGCCGGCAGGCGGCCGCGCCGGGGCGGGGCTCAGCGGGCGACGGCGAAATCGCGCAGCACGCCGACCTCGAGCTGGGTCTCGCGCAGGCGGTGGCCGACGGCGTCGCCGATCGAGACGATGCCGAGCAGACGGCCTTCCGTCACCACCGGCAGGTGGCGGATGCGGCGTTCGGTCATCACCTGCAACACCGCCTTGGCGCTGTCGGCCGGGGTGCAGGTCACCACCGGGCTGGTCATCACGTTGCTGACCGGCATGTCGAGCGCGGCCTTGCCGTACTGGCTGAGGCTGTGAACGATGTCGCGTTCGGACAGCACGCCGAGCAGATGGCTGGCGCCGTCGCACACCACCACCACGCCGACCCGTTTGGTGGTCAGCAGCGCGGCGGCGTCGGCGATGGTGTGGTCCGGGCGGATGGTGAAGACCGTGCTGCCCTTGAATTCGAGAATCGCGGTAACCGACATCGTGGGTCCCTCCTTGCCTTGGCGGCGCCGCCCAGCGGGGCGGAGCCTTATAATTATTCCAAAGTTAGGAGCGGTGGGGCCGATTTTCAATGGCGATTCGCGGCCGGCCCGGGTCCGGCTACTTCTTCTCGCCTTCCTTTTTCGAGAAGCGGCCGAGATTGCCGAACAGTTGCTCGACGATGGTCATTTCCTTGCCGGCGGTCGGGGTCTCCCGGCCGACGGTGCTGACGTCGTGGCCATCGGCGAGGGCCTTGGTCTGCATCGCGCGGACGATGCCGGCATCGTCGAACAGGATGGCAATGACCTTGCGCTCCTTGATCTCCGGCGGGAAGAACGAGACCTTCTCGGAGACGGTGGAGATGTAGAACCAGGCGGCATCGTCGAACGGGCTGACGTTCGAGGGGGTGCCGAGCAGGGACTGAACATCGTCGCGGCTGCTCTTGCCGACGGTGACCTGGGCCAATTGCTCGGGCGGCGGCAGGTTGCCGCGCAGCTCGATGTCGGGGGTGCAGGCGGCCAGCGCGGCCAGGGCGAGCAGGGCGGCGGGCGATTTTTTCAGGAACGGCGGGCGGCGCGGCATTGACGGAAACGGCCTCCGAGGCCAATGTTGAGGGGGAAGAGTGCATTCCATCTCCCAGGCTTGTCAACGGCGGCGCCTCGCGTCGGCCCGGGGGCGGCCTCGTCTCGTTGAAACCGCCGCGGGGCCCGATGCGTTTTCGTCTGCCGTTCTCCGGTTCAGCCGCCCGCCACCGCGCCGAGGACGCCGCCCGCGCCCTCTATGACGCGATCGTGGCCCAGGCGCGCCAGCCCGGCTTTTATCTCGACCTCGGCGTGCCGGACAGCCTCGACGGCCGGTTCGACCTGATCGTGCTGCATGCCCATCTGACCATGCGCGGCCTCGGCCGGCGCGAGGGCGCGGGCGGGCGGTCCGGCCGGGGCTTCGCCCCCGAACCGGCGCGGGCGGTGTCGCAGGCGCTGTTCGACCTGATGTTCGCCGACATGGACCAGAGCCTGCGCGAGATGGGGGTGACCGATTCCGGGGTGGGCAAACGGGTCAAGCAGATGGCCCAGGCCTTCTACGGCCGGGTGCTGGCCTACGACACCGGCCTGGCCGATGCGGAGGATGCGGCGTTGATCGCGGCGTTGCGGCGCAATCTGTTCCGCGCGGTGGCGGATCCCGATCCGGCGGCGCTGACGGCGCTGGCCGGCTATCTGCGGGCGCAGGATCGCGCCCTGGCCGGGGCCGAGGGGCTGGTCGAGGGGCGGGTGGCGTTCGCCCCGCCGCCGGTGGCGGCATGAGCGGCCTCGAATTCTCCCGCCCGCTGCGGGTCGAGCACTTGCCCGGCCGGCTGTCGCGCCACCGGATCGAGGCCGACGCGACCGAGCGCGCCCGGCTGGCGCGCCGGTTCGGGCTGGTCGCGCTCGACCGGCTGGAGGCCGAGATCGAGATCGCCGCGCCGACCGCCGCCGGGCTGGTGCGGCTGCGCGGCCGGCTGAGCGCCGAGCTGGTGCAGACCTGCGGGGTGACGCTGGCGCCCCTGCCGGCGCGGATCGAGGCGCCGTTCACCCTGTCCTTCGCCCCGGCGGCGGAGGAGCGGGGGATGGAAGACGAGCTTGACCTCGTCTGGAACGACGAGGACCCGCCCGATCCGATCGAGGACGGGCGGATCGACCTGGGCGAGGCGGTGGCGGAGCAACTGGCGCTGGCGCTCGATCCCTTTCCCCGCGCCGCGGACGCCGCCTTCGTCGCGCCGCCGGAGCCCGAGCCGGAGCCGCCGGCCCGGGCCAGTCCGTTCGCGGCGCTGGCGGCGTTGCGGCAAAAAATGGGCTGAGGGACAAGCATTTCCTTGCCCCCGCCGATGATTTTCGATAAGAAACCTCCCTTTCCCATCCGTGGGCCGATTAGTGAGCGATCAAAATGGCTGTTCCGAAGAAGAAGACCTCGAAGTCCCGTCGTGACATGCGCCGGGCCCATCACGCCCTGACCGTGGTCACCGGGGCCGAATGCCCCAATTGTGGCGAGCCCAAGCTGCCGCATCACGTTTGCAGCGCGTGCGGTCATTATGACGGTCGCGAAGTGGTCGCCCAGGCCGAAGCCTGAGCCGCATCAAGAACGATCTGGTTCCAGCAGCGGAGCGTCGGTCCGTGAGTGCACCCGTTACCATTTCCATTGATGCCATGGGGGGCGACTCAGCCCCCGAAATCGTCGTGGAAGGGGTGCGCATGGCTCACGAGCGATTGCCGCACGTCCGCTACCTGCTGTTCGGCGACGAGAAGCGTCTCGCCCCCCTGCTGGCACCCTACCCCGAGATCACCGGGGTCTGTACCGTTCGCCATACCGATGAGGCGGTCTCTGCCGACGCCAAGCCCGGGCAGGTGCTGCGCACCGGGCGTCAGTCGAGCATGTGGCTGGCGATCGAGGCGGTGAAGCAGGGCGAGGCGGCGGGTGTCGTCTCGGCCGGCAACACCGGCGCGCTGATGGCGGCGGCCAAGTTCGTTCTGCGTACCCTGCCGGGCATCGACCGGCCGGCGATCGCGGCGCTGTTTCCGACCATCCGCGGCGAAACGCTGATGCTCGATCTCGGCGCCAACGTCGATTGCAACGCCAACAATCTGGTCGAGTTCGCGGTGATGGGCGACGTCTATGCCCGCGCCGTGCTCGGTCTCGATTCCCCCTCGGTCGGCCTGCTCAATGTCGGCTCCGAGGAACTGAAGGGCAACGACACGGTCAAGAGCGCGGCGGCGACCCTGCGCGACGGGCCGATCCCGATGAATTTCCACGGCTTCGTCGAAGGCAACGACATCTGTGCCGGCACC
>JBDLVO010000233.1:0-2811 GCA_039804805.1 Pseudomonadota bacterium | reverse complement strand
GGCGGCAGGGCGTTGACCACCAGATTGAGCGCGGCGACGATGGCGGCGGCCAGCAGCAGGGCCTCGACCCGGCCGAGGGGCGGGATGACCGGCCGTTCCCGCCACCAGCGCGCCAGCCCGGGCAGGCCGAGCACGGCGAGCAGCGCCGACAGGCCGCCCATCGTCGCCGCGTCGTAGCGCAGCGAGCCCACCCCCCAGGTGGCGAAGGAGGCGATCGCCGCCCCGAGCAGGAAGGCGACGCTGCCGCGTTCGCTCCAGCTCAGGCGGCGGGCGGGGTCGAACCAGCCCAGCAGCGGCCGGCCGAGGCCGAGGGCGGCGGCGGCGAAGGCCGCCAGCCAGGCGCAGGAAACCAGAGCGAGCATCATCGGCGGATCACCACGGCAGGAAGCGGCTGAATTCTTGGAACTTGTTGGCGTAATAGGCGGCGGATTCGAGGAAATAGGCCGCGTTGACGACGGCGATCCACACCAGGGCGACCAGCAGGGTCGGCAGGGACAAGGGTCTCATCGGGGCTCCGCGACGGGAAGGGGGAGGGAACAGGTGGCCGGGGTCAGCCGGTAGAGCCGCAATTCCCCCCGCCCGCCGCCCAGACCGGGCAGGGTGCGGGAGGTGAGGATGGCGAAGGGCCGGGTCCGTTCGAGTTCGGCACAGCCCAGCCCGGCCAGCCGCAGGGTCATCCCGGCGGTACCGTCCTCGGGCCAGTCGGACGGGTCCTGGCCCAGGCGGAACAGCACATGGGTGAAGCCGCCCCGGCGCAACTGGGTCCAGAAGCGGAGCGGATCGACCTCGCCGGGGCGGATCTCGACCACCGTCTGAAACTCGCTGTTACCGTAGAACAGCGGCCGCTCGATCAGGTAATTGAGCTGGCGCTCGGTGTTGAACAGCCGGCTGTCGGCCGGCAGCATCCGGTTGATCTCGGCCGCCATCGCCGCGCCGCCGACATTGCGGTCGAGGAAGGCGGCGCGGCTCTCGCCAGAGGCGAGATGGCGGAGATATTTGAGATCGGCCACCGCCAACCCGGCGCAGCCGAGCCCCAGGCACAGCGCCACGGCGGCGCGGGCGGGCCCATCCAGGGCGGAACCGGCCGGGCCGAGCCGGGCCAGGGCGACGGTCAGCGCCGCCAGCAACGCCGGCAGCAGCGGCAGCAGGTGGCGGACCCGCTGTGACGGGCCGAGGAAGAACCACAAGGCGGCGGTCAGCGCCACCACCGCCAGCATCGGCGTGAACGGCGAGGCGACGAGGCGGCGCCGCCCGGCCCAGGCGGCGGCCAGGGCGAACGGCAACGCCAGCACCGGGAACAGGCCGAGCCCGGCCCGGCCGGCATCGAACGCAGCGGCCGGGGCGAAGGTGGCGAGAAACGGATAGGCCAGCAGCGCGGCCGGGCTGCGCGGCAGGGCCAGTTCGGCCGAACCGAACGAGCGGGTCATGAACGCGGCCTGGGCCTCGCTCCACAGCGCGGGCGGCACCGGCAGCCAATGCGCCAGCATCGGGAACACCGGATCGCCGATATTGAGCCAGTTCCAGACATACCATTGCCCGCCGGCCAAGGCGGCGGCGAGGGCGAAGGCCAGCCCGGCGCGCGGATCGCGCCCCCGGGCCAGCAGCACCGCCAGCGCGGCGGCGGCCAGCAGCAGGCCGGGATATTTGGCGCCGGCATAGAACCCGGCGGCGAGGCCGCCCAGCACCGCCCAGCGCCAGCCCCGCCCCTCGGCCACCGCGGCGATCGCCACCAGGGCGAAGGCGGCGGTGCGGGGTTCGACCTGCCCGGTGCCGCCGGCATACAGCACGGTCGGGGTGGTCAGCCACAGCAGCGCGGCGGCCAGCCCCCAGGCCGGTCCGGCCCGCCGGGCGACGAGATGGTGGAGCAGCGGCGCCGCCAGCCAGCCGCTGATGCCGCACCACAGCGTCATCGCCCGCTCGCCGCCGAGGGCGTAGGCCAGGGCGTAGGTGGTCTGGAGCAGTTGCGGCACCGCGCCATCGACCGCGCGCGGCTCGAACACCAGATGGCCGCTTTCGGCCATCCGCCGCGCCAGGGCGAAATGATAGGCGAGGCTGTCGGCGTCGCCCGGCGGGCACAGCCCCTCGGCCAGGGTGGCGACGGCGACCAGCGTCAGCAGCGCCGCCAGGACGATCAGGGTCGGCGAGAGGGACGGCGGGCGGAAATCCCCGGCGCGGCGCGGCCGGGCCAGCGCCAGCCCGGCCCAGCCCGGCGCGAGCATGGCCAGGATCGGCCCCGGCGCCAGCAACCCGGCGGCGGCGAGCCAGCAGCCGAACCAGCCGAGCAGACCGACCCCGAGCGGCCAGCCCCAGACGGCGGCCGGCCGGGGCTCGGGCCCGAGCGCGGCCAGCGCCAGCCGCCCCCAGCCGAACGAGGCGGCGGACAGGGCGAAGGCGGCGAGGATCCCGCTCATCGTCCCTCCACTCATCGCCACCCCATTCATCGCCACGCTGTCGGCAGCAGGGCGAGGAGGTCGCGGAACTGCCAGAGATAGCCGAGCCCGGCCGCGCCGACCCAGCCGAAGCCGAGAGCGGCGACCAGCCGCCGCCGCGCCGCGGACGAGGGAACGGAACCCGGAGCGAAAGCGGTGGGGCGGGACATGCGGACTCTGTGGTCGCCGGGAGGGGAAAACCGGCCCACCATGGTCAGTTTCCGCCCCGATGTCAAACCCCGCGCCGGCCGGACCAGGCGGGCCGATGGCGACGATTCGCCGCTCGATGCTTGACCGCGCGGGGGGCATCGTGTTGTTGATGCGACACTCAAGAGGTCCCCACCGCAGAAAGACCAGGACGTGGAACGGCTGACCGGCGGCA
>JBDLVO010000232.1:0-3052 GCA_039804805.1 Pseudomonadota bacterium | reverse complement strand
ATCGCCCCGGCGGGTCGCGGGCAGAGCCCGCGCAACGTTATGGTGGCTACGCCTCGGCCAGGAAATCGTCGCGGCGGGGACGGAAGGCGACGAAGGTCATGTCGTCGCGGCGGGGCTGGTCGCCGCGCCACTGGTCGAGGGTGGCGAGCAATTCGTCCTTCTGGCGCTCCAACGGCAGGGTGGCACAGCGGGCCAGCGCCTGTTGCAGGCGGTGGCGGCCGAACAGCAGGCGGTGGGGGCCGCCGATCTGGTCGGTGACGCCGTCGGTGTAGAGGTAGAACACCGAATCCGGCTGAAGCTCGATCTCGTGGGTGGTGAAGGAAGGCAGCGGGCGGGATTCGCGATAGCCCAGGCTGCGGCGGTCGCCGCGCACCGAGCGGATCTCGCCGTTCTCCCACAGGGTCAGCGGCAGGTTGGCTCCGGCGAAGGACAGGCGGCGGCGATCGGGATCGAGCACGCAAATCGCGGCGTCGAGGCCATCATCGGCCGGGCCGTCGCCGCGATCCTGACGTAGCGCGGTGCGCACCAGCACGTCGAGCAGGCCGAGGATGGTGGCGGGGTCGTCATGACCGTGATGGTGCAGGATGCGGGCGAGGATCGACGACACCACCGCCGTCATGAACGCGCCGGGGACGCCGTGGCCGGTACAATCCATCACCGCGATCACCGCCTTGTCGCCGAAACGGCCGATCCAGTAATAATCGCCGCCGACGATGTCGAACGGCCGCCAGCCGATCACGATCTCCTCGACCAGCCCTTCGAGCGCGGCCGAATCCGGCAACAGCGCGGTCTGGATCCGGCTGGCGTAGCGGATGCCGTCGGAAATGAAGCGGTTGGCCTTCTCAAGCTGGGCGTTGGCCAGTTCGACCCCCTGCTTTTCCCGCTCCAGCTCGGCGGTGCGCTCGGTCACCCGCCGTTCGAGGTCGCGGGCCAGCGCCGCCAGTTCCGCCTCGGCGGCGTCGCGGCCGTCGAGGTCGCGTTGCGAGGCGGCCAGCAAATCGTTGGCGGTGGTCACCAGCCGGCCGAGTTCGTCGTCGCGGTGGCGCGGCGGCAGCGGGATCGGCGCGGCCCCCGGCCGGGCGGGATCGACCCGCGACAGCGCGGCGATGATCCGCAGCAGCGGCTTGGTGATCAGGATGTAGAACACCGTCACCACCAGCAGGCACAGCACCACCGTGTTGGCGATGCCGGCGACGGTGTTGGCGACGACATGGTCGAGATAGCGGTTGAACAGCCGGCCGGGATCGAGCCGCAGGTCGAGCCGGCCGACCTCGGCCCCGGCGGCGCCGGCGGCGTGCAGCCCGAGCGGGGCGGGCGACAGGTCGCCGAACAGCCGCTCGGCCAGGTCGGGCAGCGTCACCCGGTCGGCCGGGCGGGTGACCTCGGCCAGCACGCCGCCGAAATTGTCGGTCAGGCGGATTTCGGCGGCGAGCGGGTCGTGGGCCAGCCCGGCCACCACCTCGCGGGCGAGGTCGGCGTTGAGCAGATAGGCCGCCTCGGCCGCCAGCCCGCGCACCAAGGCGAGGTTGGCGGCGGTGCCGTCGGCGACCTCGGCCCGCAGCCGGCGGTAATCCGACACCAGATCCCACGCCCCGCCGATCGCCCCGAGCCCCAGCGCGATCACCAGGGTGGCGACCGCCTGCTTGAACGACAGGCCGCGCCAGGGAGCGACCGGACCACGGGTGGGAAGGGGGGGGAACGGATCGGTGGTCACCGGGGCAGCCTCGTCAGCCAGGGGAAAGCGGTCGCGCCGGACGGCGCCGCCGACGGCCATGATAAGCCTGTCGGCGTCCGGTGCCCATCCCTACGCCATATCCTCGGCCTCGGTGGCGGCGGCGTCGATCACCGCGCGGGCGATCTCGCCGGGAAAGCCGGCCCGGGCCAGGGCGGCGAGATCGCGGTCGCGGTGGGTCGCCCGCGCCGCCGGGGGCCGGAACGGGCCAAGCCGCCGCCGCCGCGCCAGCGCCCAGGCGGCGGCGCGCTCGGCGGCGGGGTCGAATTCCTCCAGCGCCGCCCGCACCGTGTCGGCCGCCACCCCCTTGGCCGCCAGCTTGGCCTGGATCGCCCGGCGCGAACCGCCCCGGCGGATCAGGCTGGCGGTTTTCAGCTCGGCATAGGCGGAATCGTCGAGATAGCCGAGCCCGGCCAGCCGGGCGATCACCGCGTCGATCAGCGCCTCGGCCTCGTCGCGCTCGCCGCCGTGATGGGCCAGCGACCGCCGGGCCTTGGTCAGCAGCACCCGGCGCAGGTTGGCCCTGGACGAGGCGAAGCGTTCGAGATAATGCAACGCCGCGGCTTCGAGGTAGGCTGTGGTGAGAAGGGGCGGTGCGGCCCTGCCGGTCATGGAGGCGATCCTGCGATGAAAGACGATCCCAATCCGTCCTGTCTGGCCCCCAGCCCCCGTCGTTACGGCGCGGTCAACTGGCTGGGCACCTGGACCCTGTTCATGAAGGAGGTCCGGCGTTTCCTCAAGGTCCATTTCCAGACCATCCTGGCCCCGGTGGTGACCACCCTGCTGTTCCTCGCGGTGTTCGCGCTGGCGCTGGGGCCGGTGGCGACCCGGGTCGCCGGGGTGCCGTTCCTCGAATTTCTCGCCCCCGGGCTGGTGATGATGGCGATGGTCCAGAACGCCTTCTCCAACACCTCCTCGTCGCTGATCATCGCCAAGGTCCAGGGCAACATCGTCGACATGCTGATGCCGCCGCTGTCGGCCGGCGAGATGACCGCGGCGATCGCCGCCGGCGGGGTGGCGCGCGGGCTGGCGGTCGGAGTGGCGGTGACGGCGACGATGGCGCTGTTCGTGAAGCTGTCCTTTCCCCATCCCGGGTTGATTCTGTTTCACGCCGTGGCCGGGTCGCTGATGCTGTCGCTGCTCGGGATGGTCGCCGGGCTGTGGGCCGACAAGTTCGACCACATGGCGGCGGTGACCAATTTCCTGGTCACCCCGCTGTCGTTCCTGTCCGGCACCTTCTATTCGATCGACCGGCTGCCGCCCGACCTGCACGCGGTGGCGCTGGCCAATCCGTTCTTCTACATGATCGACGGTTTCCGC
>JBDLVO010000231.1:0-13219 GCA_039804805.1 Pseudomonadota bacterium | reverse complement strand
TTACGATCGCGCCCTGGCGCTGTGCCCGGACTGGGCCGAGGCCTGGCTCAATCGTGGCCATGCCCTCGAACAGGGCGGACAGACGGAAGCGGCGCTGTCCTGCTACCAATCCGCCCTGGCGCTGCGGCCGGGCTGGCCCCAGGCCCTGGCCAACCGGGGGAGCGCGCTGTACGCGCTGGAGCGGTTCGAGCCGGCGCTGGCGGCGTTCGATCAGGCCATCGCCGCCGCCCCCGACCAGGCCGACTTTTATTACAACAGAGGGCTGGTGCATTACGCCCAGGGCGCCCTGACCGCCGCCGTCGCGGATTACGACCGCGCGCTGGCGCTGCGGCCCGATTACGGCGAGGCCGGGCTCAATCGCGCCATCAGCCTGCTTTCGGCCGGCGATCTCGGCCGGGGCTGGGAGGCGTTCGAATGGCGCTGGCGGATCGAACCCCAGGCCAGCCGGGTCCGACCGCCCTTCCCACCGCGCTGGAACGGCGAGACCCCGCTCTCCGGGCGGCGAATCCTGATCTACAGCGAACAGGGCTACGGCGACACCCTCCAGATGTGCCGCTACGTCCCCCGGCTGGCCGCCCAGGGAGCCCGGGTGGTGCTGGAAGTCGAGGCCGAGCTGACCTCCCTGCTGGCCGGGCTGGACGGGGTGGCGGCGGTGGTGGCCAAGGGCGATCCGCTGCCGCCGTTCGACTGCCATTGCCCGGTCCTGAGCCTGCCACGCGCGTTCGGCACCACCCTCGACACCATCCCGGCCCCTCCCGCTTATCTCGCCGCCGATCCGGCGCGGGTGGCGGCGTGGCGACAGCGGCTGGGGCCGGCCTCCGGGCCGCGGGTCGGGCTGGCCTGGAGCGGCAATCCCGCCCACCGCAACGACCGCAACCGCAGCCTAGCGCCGGCGCTGCTGGCGCCGCTGCTCGACGGCCGGATCGACGCGGTGGCGCTGCAAAAGGAGATCCGTCCGGCCGACCGCCCGATCCTCGCCACGCTGCCGGGCCTGCGCCATTTCGGCGATGTCGTGAGGGATTTCGCCGACACCGCCGCCTTGTGCGCGTTGTGCGATCTGGTGATCAGCGTCGACACCAGCGTCGCCCATCTGGCCGGCGCGCTGGGGCGACCGACCTGGATCCTGCTGCCCGCCAAATCATGCGACTGGCGCTGGCTGACCGACCGCGCCGATTTGCCCTGGTACCCCACCGCGACCCTCTACCGCCAACAGCGCGGGGAAGCCTGGGCGGCGGTGATCGAGCGGGTCGGCGCCGCGCTCGACCGGATGCTCAGCCGATCGCCTGCTTGAGCCCGGTTTCCTCGGCCAGGGCGGCCAGCTTGGCGCGGGTGCGCGGATCGCGCAGCAGCGAGGCCACCACCGCGCGGATCACCCCCGAGACGTAATCCTCGGAAAAGCGCCAGCGGCGGTTGATCCAGAAATATTTGCCGTCAAAGCTGATCTCGGGCATCGGGTTCCCCCCCCTCAGTGGGCCGCCGGGCGGCGGCGATGGGGGAGAAAAATAGCATGGCCGCGACCGGGGGACGCGGTGACGGTTTCGGGACACCGCTTTGCCGAAAGGCTCCGCCTCTCGGCGCTCTCCGCGCAGGGCCGCAGGCCCTGCGAACCCCGTCGTTTACAGACGGGTGGCGAGAGCGGCGATCAGGCCGGACCAGTCGCCCGCCACGGTTTGCCGCGCCAGGGTGACGCTGGGGTACCAGGGCGAATCGGTCCGGTCGAGCAGCCAGCGCCAATCGACATTGTGGCGGGGCAGCAGGATCCAGGTCGGTCGCCCCAGCGCGCCGGCAAGGTGGGCGACGCTGGTATCGACCGCGATCACCTCATCGCACAGCATGCACAGCGCGGCGGTGTCGGCGAAATCAGTCAGGTCGGGGCCGAAATGGCCCAGGCCGGACAGGGCCGCCAGCGCCGGGCGGTCGGCCGGGCGGATTTCCTTCTGCAACGAGATCAGCTCGATTCCGTCCGTCAGCAGCGGGGCGAACAGCGCCAGCGGCAGGCTGCGGTTGCGGTCGTTGCGGTGGGCGGGATTGCCGCTCCAGGCCAGCCCGATCCGCTTGCCCCGCGCCGGTCCCAGCCGCTGGCGCCACGTCGCCAGCCGGGCCGGATCGGCGGCGAGGTAGAAGGGCGCGGCCGGCAGGGTGTCGAGGGTGATGCCCAGGGCCAGCGGCAGACTCAGCAGCGGGCAATGCAGGTCGAACGGCGGCAGCGGATCGCCCTTGGCCACCAGTTCGGCGCCGCCGGCCAGGGTGGCGAGCAGCGGCAGCAGGGGCCGTTCCGCCTCCAGCACCACCCGCGCCCCCCGCGCCGCCACCAGCGGAACGAAGCGGCAGAACTGGATGGTGTCGCCCAGGCCCTGTTCGGCATGCAGCAGGATGGTGCGGCCGGCGAGATCCTCGCCCCGCCATTGCGGCCGGTCGAAATCACGCCGGGCCCGGCGCAGGGTGCCGCACCGCCAGCGCGCCTCGTAGCCGGCCCAGCCCTCGGCCCAGGCGCCGGCCTGCAACAGGCACAGCGCCTTGTTCCAGCCGGCGTCGGGGTAATCGGGGTTCAGCGCGGCGGCGCGGTCGAAATCGGCCAGCGCCTCGTCGCGGCGGCCGAGTTCCTTCAGCAGGTTGCCGCGATTGCTGTAAACCTCGGCGAAGTCCGGCTTGAGCGCGATCGCCCGGTCGTAGCTGGCCAGCGCCTCGTCGAAGCGGTCGAGATCGTACAGCGCGTTGGCCCGGTTGCTGTAGCTTTCGGCGAAATCGGGCTTCAGCGCCAGCGCGGTGGCGTAGCAGGCCAGCGCCTCCTCCGCCCGGCCGAGCTGCTTGAGGGCGTTGCCCCGGTTGCCATGCGCCTCGGCCAAAGCGGGATCGAGCGCGATCGCCCGTTCGAAGCTGGCCAGCGCCTCGGCGAAGCGGTCGAGATCGGCCAGCACGATGCCGCGATTGAGCCAGGCCTCGGCATGGTCGGGCCGACGGGCCAGCGCGGCGTCATAGGCGCCGAGCGCCTCGGCCGGGCGGTCCAGCGCCTTCAGCACCTTGGCCCGGCCGTACTGGATCTCGCCCGGGGCGTCGGCGCCGGCCAGGGCCAGGGCGCGGTCGTAGCTGTCGAGCGCCTCGGCCAGCCGCCCCAGTTCGCACAGGGCGTTGCCGCGATTGGACAGGCTTTCGATCCGCTCGGGCTTCAGCGTCAGGGCGCGGTCGTAGCTGTCGAGCGCCTCGGCGAACCGGTCGAGCGCCTGGAGCGCGTTGCCGCGATTGACCAGCGCCTCGGCATGGTCGGGCTTCAGCGCCAAAGCGCGGTCATAGCTGGCCAGCGCCTCGGCCGGACGGCCCAGTTCGGCCAGCGCGTTGCCGCGATTGTAATGGGCCTCGACATAACCCGGCCGCAGCGCGAGCGCGCGGTCATAGGCCTCGACCGCCGCCTCGCCCCGCCCCAGATCCTTCAGCGCCACGCCCCGGTTGAAATGCGGCTCGGGCGAATCCGGCCCGAGCGCGATCGCCCGCTCGTAGCTGACCAGCGCCTCGTCGGTACGGCCGAGCAGATGGAGAATATTGCCGCGATTGCCGTGGGCCTCGGCCTGGGCGGGCGCCAGCGCGATCGCCCGGTCGAAATCGGCCAGCGCGCCGGCGAGATCGCCCAGCATCCTGCGCACGTTGCCGCGATTGCCATGGGCCCCGGCATGGCCGGGATTGACCGCCAGCGCCCGGTCGAGCAGCGCCCGCGCCTCGGCTCCCCGCCCGCTCTGGGCCAGACAGACCCCGAGCAGGTTGAGCGCGTCGAACTGGCGGGGCAGCAGCTTCAGCACCTGCCGGTAGGCGGCGGCGGCGGCATCGATCCGGCCGGCCCGATGATGGGCCAGCCCGTCCTGCAACAGCAGCCGGGGATCCTTGCTCATCCGCACCTCGCGCCTTCTGCGGGGCTGCCGCCCCGGCCCCGCCCGGAGGCGGACGCCTCCGGACCTCCCCCTTTTTTTAAAGACAAAGGGGGGCCGGGGCCTGGGTCAGGCCGCCGCGCCGTGGCAGTGCTTGAACTTGCGGCCCGAGCCACAGGGACAGGGGGCGTTGCGCGACACCGCGCCCCAGGTGGCGGGATCGTTGGGGTCGATCTGCACCGGGGCGATGGCGCTGACCGGCTCGGGGTGGCTTTCCTGGGCCTGCGGCGCCGCCGGGGTCAGCGCCGGGCCGAGATCGGGATCGCCGACCCGCAATTCGACATGGGCCAGCACCGAGGTGACCTTCTCGCGCAGGTCGTCGAGCGCGGCCTCGAACAGGTTGAAGGCCTCGCGCTTGTATTCGTTGAGCGGGTCGCGCTGGCCATAGGCGCGCAGGCTGATGCCCTGGCGCAGATGGTCGAGCTGGAGCAGGTGGTCCTTCCACACCTGATCGAGGATCTGCAACAGCAGGCTCTTCTCGACCATCCGCATGGTGTCGGCGCCGTATTCCTGTTCCTTGGCCGTCATCTTGGCCTCGGCGGCGGCGACGATGCGGTGGAGGATCTCCTGATCGGCGATCCCCTCCTCCTTGGCCCATTCGGCCACCGGCAGGTCGAGATTGAGGACGCGGCGGACCTCCTCGTGCAGGCCGGCGACGTCCCACTGGTCGGCGAAGGCGCGCTCGGGGATGCAGCGGGTGACCATCGCCTGGATCACGTCCTCGCGGAAGCCGGCGACCTCGTCGGCCACGCTGTCGGCGGCCATCAGCTCCTTGCGCTGCTCGTAGATCACCTTGCGCTGGTCGTTCATCACGTCGTCGAACTTCAGCAGGTTCTTGCGGACGTCGAAGTTGCGGGCCTCGACCTTCTGCTGGGCCTTTTCCAGCGCCTTGTTGATCCAGGGATGGATGATCGCCTCGCCCTTCTTCATGCCGAGGCGCTGGAGCATCACGTCCATCCGCTCCGAGCCGAAGATCCGCATCAGGTCGTCATCCAGCGACAGGAAGAACTTCGAGGCGCCGGGATCGCCCTGGCGGCCGGAGCGGCCGCGCAACTGATTGTCGATGCGGCGGGATTCATGGCGCTCGGTGCCGATCACGAACAGGCCGCCGGCGGCCAGCGCCTCCTGCTTGGCCGCCTCGACCTCGGCGCGGATCGCGGCGATGCGGCGCTCGCGCTCGGCCGGCTCGGTCACCTCGGCCAGTTCCAGCTTGATCCGCATCTCGACATTGCCGCCCAACTGAATGTCGGTGCCGCGACCGGCCATGTTGGTGGCGATGGTCACCGCCCCCGGCACGCCGGCCTGGGCGATGATGTAGGCTTCCTGCTCGTGATAGCGGGCGTTCAGCACCTGATGCGGAATCTTGTGCCGCTTGAGCAGGGCGGAAAGCTGCTCCGACTTCTCGATCGAGGTGGTGCCGACCAGCGCCGGCTGGCGCCGCTTCAGGCATTCCTCGACCAGCACGGCGATGGCATCGAGCTTCTCGGCCTGACCGCGATAGACCTCGTCGTCCCAGTCCTTGCGCGCCACCGCGACATTGGTGGGGATCTCGACCACCTCAAGCCCGTAGATCTCGGCGAACTCGCCGGCCTCGGTCATCGCGGTGCCGGTCATGCCGCCCAGCTTGGGATAGAGCCGGAACAGGTTCTGGAAGGTGATCGAGGCCAGGGTCTGGTATTCGTTCTGGATGGTGACGCCTTCCTTGGCCTCCAGCCCCTGGTGCAGGCCCTCGGAAAAGCGGCGCCCCTCCATCATCCGCCCGGTGAACTCGTCGATCAGGATCACCTTGTCGTCCTTGACGATATAATCGACGTCGCGGGTGAACAGGTAATGGGCGCGCAGGGCCTGGTTGACGTGATGGACCAGACTGACGTTGCCGACGTCGTAGAGGCCGCCCTTCAGCAGCCCGGCCTCGCGCAGCAGCACCTCGACCCGCTCGGTGCCGCGCTCGGTCAGGGTCACCGCCTTGACCTTCTCGTCCTTCTCGTAATCCTCGGCGGTCAGCAGCGGCATCACCTTGTCGACCAGCCGGTACAGCTCGGAATTATCCTCGGTCGGGCCGGAGATGATCAGCGGCGTGCGCGCCTCGTCGATCAGGATCGAATCGACCTCGTCGATCAGGGCGTAATTGAACGGCCGGTGCGACATTTCCGCCAGGCTGAACTTCATGTTGTCGCGGAGATAGTCGAAGCCCAGTTCGTTGTTGGTGGCGTAGGTGATGTCGCAGGCGTAGTTCTGCTGGCGTTCGAGATCGTTGAGGCCGTGGACGATCACGCCGACGCTCAGGCCGAGGAAGCGGTAGATCTGCCCCATCCATTCCGAGTCGCGGCTGGCGAGGTAATCGTTGACGGTGACGACGTGGACGCCCTTGCCGGTCAGCGCGTTGAGATAGACCGGCAGGGTGGCGACCAGGGTCTTGCCTTCGCCGGTGCGCATCTCGGCGATGCGGCCCTGGTGCAGGATCATCCCGCCCAGCAACTGGACGTCGAAGTGACGCTGACCGAGGGTGCGCTTGGCGGTTTCGCGCACCACGGCGAAGGCCTCGACCATCAGGTCGTCGAGGGTTTCACCGTTGGCGAGACGCTGGCGGAACTCGTCGGTCTTGCCCCGCAATTGGTCGTCGGACAGCTTGGCGATGTCGGGTTCGAGGGCATTGACGGCTGCGATCTGCGCCCGCAGCGGCTTGAGAACACGGTCGTTGGCGGAACCGAAAATCCGCCGGGCAATGGCGCCGAACATTATTGAATCCCCGCACCCAGATGGTCTCCGGCCCCCCGCGCGGGGGGCCGGTCGCGACCGGCAAGAGATAGAGGCCGGCCCGGTCGCTGTCAATGTCAAGCCCCGCCGCGCCCCCGCCGGAGGGGGAGCCCGGCCGCGCCATCGCTTGACTTCCGCCGACCAAGGAGAATATGACCCGCAGGATGCGTCGCTGTCGCCCACGGTCGAAAAGAGGTTGAACCATGAGGGAAGGGCATGTCCGCGCCGCCGTCACGCCGGTCCAGCCGCCGCTCTCGCCGGTGTTGCTGCTGGGACTCGCGCTGCGGCCGCTGCGTCCCGCGCTGTTGCAGCCGGTGTTCGATGGCGTGTTGAAGATGTTGCGCCGCCGCCATCCCGAACTGCTCGATCGCATGGCCGATTACGCCAGCCAGCCGGTCTGCATCGATCCGGTCGATCTGCCGTTCATGATCCTGCTCGACCCCCATCCCGACGACCCCCGCCTCACGGTGCGGCGCGAGGTCGATCCGCGCGAGGTCGCCGCCACCATCCACGGCCCGCTTGAGGTGCTGCTGGCGCTGGCCGAGGGCAAGGTCGACGGGGACGCCCTGTTCTTCACCCGCCGGCTGGTGATCGAGGGCGACACCGAGGTGGTGGTGGCGTTGCGCAACGCCATCGACGGCGCCGGAATCGACCTGATCGAGGACGTCGCCGCCGAGCTTGGCCCGCTATCCGGGCTGTTCCGCTCCTGCGCCTCGACCGCGGTCGGGCTGCTCGGGCGGATCCAGCAGGATCTCGAAACCCTGCGCGCCGCCGTGATCGCCCCCGCGGTCAAGGCCGCCGATGCCCAGGGCGCCCGCATCGCCCAGCTCGAAACCGAGTTGAAGACGCTGCGCAAGACCGCCCGTCGAGGAGGACCCGCATGATGGCTTCCATTCAGCCCGCCCCCGCGCCCGAATCCGCTTTGGTCCGTCCCGAGCTGGTCTGCCCGGCCGGCACCCCCGCCGCGCTCAGAAGCGCGGTCGATGCCGGCGCCGATTGCGTCTATGTCGGCTTCCGCGACGAGACCAACGCCCGCAATTTCCCCGGGCTCAACTTCACCCGCCGCGAACTGGGCGAGGGCATCGCCTATGCCCACCAGCACGGCGGCAAGGTGCTGGTCGCGGTCAACACCTTCCCCCGCGCCGGCCGGCCCGAACTGTGGCATCAGGCGGTCGATGCCTGCGCCGAACTCGGCGCCGACGCGGTGATCCTGGCCGATATCGGCCTGATCGAGTATGCCGCCCGCACCCATCCCGAGCTGCGGCTGCATCTGTCGGTGCAGGCGGCGGCGTCCAATCCCGACGCGATCCGCTTCTATGCCGAGCGCTACGGCATCCGCCGCGTCGTGCTGCCGCGCGTGCTGACGGTGCAGGAGATCGCCGAGGTCAACCGCCGCATCGCCCCGGTCGAGACCGAGGTGTTCGTGTTCGGCGGCCTGTGCGTGATGGCCGAGGGCCGCTGCGCGCTGTCCTCCTACGCCACCGGCCAGTCGCCCAACATCAACGGCGCCTGTTCGCCCGCCTGCGACGTCCGCTACACCGAGACCGCCGAGGGGATCACCTCCGAATTGGGCGGCTTCACCATCAACAAGTTCGGCCACAACGAGCCGGCCGGCTATCCCACCCTGTGCAAGGGCCGCTTCATCGCCAACGACAAGGCCAGCTACCTGTTCGAGGAGCCGACCTCGCTCAACACCCTGGCGATCCTGCCCGATTTGATCCGGGCCGGCGTCACCGCCTTCAAGATCGAGGGCCGCCAGCGCGGCCGCGCCTATGTCGCGGCGGTGGTGCGGGCCTTCCGCGAGGGGGTGGACGCGGTGCTGGCCGGCAAGCCCCTGCCCGACATCGACCTCGACCGCATCACCGAGGGTGGCAAGCAGACCACCGGTGCCTATGAGAAGGCGTGGCGCTGATCATGACCGCTAAGTTGACCCTGGGCCCGGTTCTGTTCAACTGGAAGCCCGAAACCCTGCGTGATTTCTACTTCCGCATCGCCGACGAGGCGCCGGTCGATACCGTCCATGTCGGCGAGGTGGTCTGCTCGAAGCGCACCCCGTTCTTCGAGCCCTACATCGTCCCGGTGATCGAACGGCTCCAGGCCGCCGGCAAGGAAGTGGTGCTGTCCTCGCTCGCCCTCATCATGAGCGACCGCGAGATGGCGGCGGCGCGCGACCTCGCCACCGACGCCCCCACCCTGGTCGAGGCCAACGACATCTCGGTGGCGGCGATCACCGCCGGCCGGCCATTCGTCGCCGGCGCGTTGCTCAACATCTACAACGAGGGCACCCTGGCCGCGCTCGAGGCGATGGGGGCGACCCGGGTCTGTCTGCCGGCCGAGTTGTCGGGCGAGGCGATCGCCGCCTTGGCCCGCGCCGCCACGGCCGAGATCGAGGTCCAGGCCTTCGGCCGGCTGCCGCTGGCGATTTCCGCCCGCTGCTACGCCGCCCGCGCCCGCCAGTTGACCAAGGACGCCTGTCAGTATGTCTGCGCCGACGATCCCGACGGGATGGCGGTCGAGACGCTGGACGAGGTGCCGTTCCTCGCCGTCAACGGCACCCAGACCATGTCGTTCCACTACATGGACCTGCTCGGCGACCTGGAAACCCTGGTCGCCAACGGGGTCAAGCGGTTCCGGCTGTGGCCGCAGAACGTCGACATGGTGGCGGTGGCGGCTTTGTACCGCGCCGTGCTCGACCGCCGCATCGCCGTCGCCGAGGCCGAGGAGCGGCTGGCCGGGCTCTGTCCCGGCATCGCCTTCGCCAACGGCTACATCCATGGCCGGCCCGGCCATCTGTTCGTCGAAAGCGACGTGTGACCCGAACCCGCCCGGGGCGACCCTCCGGGCGGGAAACGGCCGCCATGTCGAGCAAACGATTCCCGCCGCCCCGCTCCCCGGTGTAAAAGAGACCGGGGTGGCCGGGCCTCGTCCCGGGCGCCGGCTGCGACGGAAGCGGTGATCATGAGCGACAGTTTGGGGGCCTGCCCCGAATGCGACGCCCTCTACCGGCGGCGAAAGCTGCGGCGGGGCGAACTCGCCCGCTGCCCGCGCTGCGGCGCGCGGCTCTACAGCCGGCCCCGGCTCGATCCCGAGCAGATGCTGGGGCTGGTGATCGGCGCCCTGCTGACCTATCTGATCGCCAATGCCTATCCGATCGTGGTGCTGAACCTGCAAGGATCGATCAACAGCGCCACTTTGTTCGGCAGCATCGGCGCGCTGTGGAGCGAGGGACGCCACCTGACCGCCATCCTGGTGTTCGCCACCACCCAATTGTTCCCGCTGCTCGACCTCACCATCCTGTTCGCCCTGTTGCTGGCGGTGGTGCGCAGCCGCAAACGGCGGGTCGGCCGGCCGCGCTGGTTCGCGCCGCTGCTGCGCTTCATCCAGGGGATGCGGCCGTGGGGGATGACCGAGGTGTTCATGCTGGGCGTGCTGGTGGCGCTGGTCAAGCTGTCGCACATGGCCCGGATCGTACCCGGCGCGGCGCTGTGGGCGTTCGGGGCGCTGACGGTGATGCTGGCGGTGATCGTCACCTTCGACCTTGCCAGCCTGTGGGACGAAACCGATCCCGCCCCGGCGAACCGATGAGCGGACCGCGCCGATGACCCCCCCGCCCCCCGCCCGCCCCGCCCCGCCGCCGCCGTCCCCCCCGGCGGTCAGCGCCGCCGGGCTCGGCCTGATCGGCTGCCATCGCTGCGGCCGGCTCAGCCCGGCGGGAACCGCGCGCTGTCCGCGCTGCGGCTCGCCCCTGCACCGGCGCAAGCCGGCCAGCCTCGACCGCACCACCGCGTTGCTGGTGGCGGCGATGATCCTCTATCTGCCGGCCAATCTGCTGCCGATGATGGAGACCCGTTCGCTGTTCACCCAGACCCAGGACACCATCCTGAGCGGGGTGGTCTATTTCTGGACCACCGGCTCGGCCGGGCTGGCGGTGCTGATCTTCGCCTTCAGCATCCTGATCCCGATTCTGAAGATGGCGGCGCTGGCGACACTGGTGATTTCGGTCCGCACCGGCCGCCCCCGCTCGCGCCGGCAGCGGATGACGCTGTTTCGGGTGATCGAGTTCGTCGGGCGCTGGTCGATGCTCGACGTGTTCGTGGTGACGCTGATGGTCGGGCTGGTGCGCTTCGGCTCGCTGGCGGTGGTCAAGGCCGGCCCGGCGGCGGCGGCGTTCGGGGCGGTGGTGGTGTTGACCATGTTGGCGGCGTTCAGTTTCGATCCCCGCCTGATCTGGGACAAGGACGAGGGCAAGGATGAACGATGATCCCGCCGATCTGGCCGCCGAGCCGGAGATCCGCACCCGGCCGCGCTGGGTTCCGTCGATGGTGTGGCTGGTGCCGCTGCTGGCGGCGCTGATCGGCGCCTCGCTGGTGATCCAGGCGATCCGCGAGCGCGGCCCGACCATCGTCGTCAGCTTCTCGACCGCCGAGGGGATCGAGGCCGGCAAGACCAAGGTCAAGTACAAGGCGGTCGATATCGGCGAGGTCACCGCCCTGCACCTCGCCCCCGACCGCTCGCGCGTGCTGGTGACGATCGATCTGGCCAAGGAGGCCGAGCAATTCGCGGTGGCCGACAGCCGGTTCTGGGTGGTGCGGCCGCGTCTGGCCGGCTCGGGGGTGTCGGGGCTCGACACCCTGCTGTCGGGCTCCTATATCGGGGTCGATGCCGGCTATTCCAACGAGCGCCGGGCCGAGTTCGCCGGGCTCGAACGCCCGCCGGCGGTGGCGGCCGACATCCCCGGCCGCCGCTTCACCCTGCGCGCCGAGGACATCGGCTCGCTCGATGTCGGCTCGCCGGTGTTCTTCCGCCGCATCCAGGTCGGCCATGTCGAGAGCACCGCGCTGGCCCCCGATGGCGGCAGCCTGACGCTGGGGGTCTTCGTCGATGCCCCCTACGACCATTTCGTCACCACCAACGCCCGCTTCTGGCATGCCAGCGGGGTCGATCTCAAGATCGACGCCAACGGGGTCAAGGTCGATACCCAGTCGCTGGCCTCGATCCTGATGGGCGGCATCGCCTTCGAGAGTCCGGGCAGCCAGGCCGAACCCGCCGCCGACGGCACCGAATTCGCCCTCGCCGCCGACCATACCGAGGCGATGAAGAACCCCGAGGGCAACGCCTTCCCGCTGCTGCTGCGCTTCCATCAGACCGTGCGCGGCCTTGCCGTCGGCGCCCCGGTCGATTTCCGCGGCGTCGAATTGGGGCGGGTGCGCTCGATCGACCTCACCTACGACAAGCGCACCGGCGATTTCGCCCCCGAGGTGCTGCTCGACGTGTTCCCCGAGCGGCTGGCGCTGCCGCTCGACGAGGGCAAGACCCGGAACAAGGTCGCCGCCCGCGCCCGGGGCATCGCCGAACTGGTCCGGCGCGGCCTGCGCGCCCAGTTGCGCACCGGCAGCCTGCTGACCGGCCAGCTTTACGTCGCGATCGACTTCTTCCCCGATTCCGCTCCGGCCCGGTTCGACATCACCGCCGAGCCGATGGAATTGCCGACGGTGGCGAGCGATTTGCAGGAGCTGTACCAGCAGGTCCAGGCGATCCTGCGCAAGGTCGACCGCCTGCCGATCGAGACGCTGGGCCAGGACGCCCACCGCCTGCTGACCAGCCTCGATTCCAGCCTCAAGAACCTCGACGCGGTGATGCAGCGCACCAACGGCGAGGTGCTGCCCGAACTGCGCGACAGCCTGAAGCAGATGCGCCAGACGGTCGAGGCGCTGCAATCGCAGACCGCCGCCGACGCGCCGCTGCAACAGGATTCACGGCAGGCGCTGCAAACCCTGACCGAGGCAGCGCGGTCGCTGAAGAATTTGACCGACACCCTCGACCGCCAGCCGGAATCCCTGCTGCGGGGCAAGAAGGACCAGGACAGATGAGACAGGCAAGCCGGATCGGGCTGATCTTCGCGGCGCTGGCCCTCGGCGGCTGCGGCGCCTCGCCGCCGCCGCGCTACCACGCCCTGCTGGCCGACCCCGCCCCGCTCGGCGGCGGCGGCGCGGCGATGCTGGTCGAATTCCTGCCGGTGGCGGTGCCGCAGCGGCTCGACCGCGACGGGCTGGTGCTGGGCGGCGGCGGCGGCACCCCGCTCGACGTGCGCGACAATGACCGCTGGGCGGCGCCGCTGGCCGACGAGATGCGCCAGGTGGTGGCCGATGCGCTGTGGCGGCGGCTGCGCGCCGCCGACACCTACCGCGCCCCGGTCGCTCCCGGCGCCAGCCCGCTGCCGCAATACCGCCTCGCCCTGCGGATCGAGCGGTTCGACGCCGTGCCCGGCCGCAGCGCGGCGGTGGAAGGGTCGTGGACGGTGCGCCGCCTGCCCCAGGGCAGCCCGGCCGCCTGCCGCGCCGGCTTCGCCGTGCCGTTGTCGGGCAACGGCAGCGACGCGGCGGTCGCCGCCCTGTCCGAGGGGGCCGGGCGGCTGGGCGCCAGCGTCGCCGCCAGCCTCGCCCGGCTCGACCGGGGCGAAGCGGATCCCTGTGCCGGGGAATAGAAAAAAGGCGGGCTCTGCCCGCACCCGCCAGGAACCTGAGGTTCCTGGACCTCCCAAAGGG
>JBDLVO010000230.1:0-10721 GCA_039804805.1 Pseudomonadota bacterium | reverse complement strand
GCCGAAAGCCCGCCGTCAGGCCAGCAGGCGGCTGACGCAGAGTTCCAGCACGCGGGCGAGGAAGGTGATCAGCTCGGTGGCCTGGCCGGCATGGAAGGTGTGGCTGTGGCGCGAGCCGAGCGCGATCATCCCGTCGGGGCAGGGGGCGCCGGGAGCGACCCGCACCACCGCCGAGGATTGCACCAGTCCGGCGCCGTCGCCGAACAAAGCCGGGTCGCCCGGCATGTCCTCGGTCAGGGCGCAGTCGCGGTCGGCGCCGCCGATCATCCGCGTCACCGTGCCGGGGGCGAGGGTCAGCAGCCCGGGCACGGTCAGGGCCGGGATCGGGTCGGCGGGCGGCTCGAAACAGAGGGTGGCGACATCGACGTCGAGCAAGGCGGGCAGGTCGTCGCTGACCGCCTCGGCCAGCCCGGCCATGTCGTTGGCGGCGAGGATCGCCAGCACGGCGCGGTGGGTGCGGGTCTGGATCGACAGGTTGCTGCGGCTGGTGTGGATCAGGTGCTCGGCGGCGCCGTGGACCCGGTCCAGTTCGTCGCGCAGGCGGTCGATCATGAACACCTGCATGTCGAGCACCCCATCCTCGCCGGCCCAGCGCGACGGCGGCGACAGCGACAGCAGCAACTCGGAATGACGGATCAGGTAATCGGGATGCGCCCGCAGATAGGCCTCGACCTGTCGCTCATCGGGCAAAACCAATTCGGCGACCGCGTCGTCGCGCTTGCGCGCCATGCCGACTCCCCCTCGTAATGCCGGTGCGGAACCTTATGTTTCCCGCCGCTGCGGTGACGGCGCCTGCTGTCCCCGCCCCAGACGATCGGCTAGACTCTACCCCATGACCGTCGCGACCGCCACCCCCCCTCCCGCCGAATTTTCGCCCGGGAGTCGCATTGCCGTGCTGCTGCCACTGCCGCTGGCGGGCGCCTACGATTATCGCGTCGGGGCCGAGCCGGTGGTGGCGGGGGCGTTCGTGCGGGTGCCGCTCGGCCGGCGCGAGGCGGTCGGGGTGGTGTGGGGGCCGGGCGCCGGCGCGGTGGACGAGGCGCGGCTGCGGCCGATTCTCGGCCCGCTGCCGGCGGTGCCGCCGCTGCCGGCCGAACTGCGCGCCCTGACCGATTGGGTGGCCGCCTATACCCTGGCCCCCCCCGGGGCGGTGCTGAAGATGGCGATGAGCGTGCCGGCGGCGTTGCAGCCGCCGCGCCTGCCGCCGCGCCTGCGCGCGGTGGCGCCGCCGCCGCCGGGGCTGAAGCCCGGTCCGGCGCGGGCGCGGGTGCTGGACGCGCTCGAACGGCTGCCGCCGCTGTCGGCGGCCGATCTCGCCCGCGCGGCCGGGGTGGGGCCGGGGGTGGTGCGCGGCCTGCTCGCCGCCGGGGCGCTGGCGCCGGTGCCCGACCCGCCCGAGCCCGATCCACCCCGGCCCGATCCGGCCCGGCCCGGCCCGGCGCTGTCGCCCGATCAGGCGGCGGCGGCGACCGAGCTGCGGGCGGCGCTGGGGGGCGGGTTTTCGGTCACCCTGCTCGACGGCGTCACCGGCTCGGGCAAGACCGAGGTCTATTTCGAGGCGGTGGCGGCGGCGCTGGCGGCGGGGCGGCAGGTGCTGGTGCTGCTGCCCGAGATCGCCCTGTCGGCGCAATGGCTGGAGCGGTTCGCCCGCCGCTTCGGCTGCCCGCCGCTGGTGTGGCATTCCGAGGTGGGCGAGGCGCGGCGGCGCGATACCTGGCGGGCGGTGGCGCGCGGCGCCGCCGGGGTGGTGGTGGGGGCGCGCTCGGCGCTGTTCCTGCCCTTCGCCGCGCTCGGTCTGATCGTGGTCGACGAGGAGCATGACGGCGCCTTCAAGCAGGAGGACGGAGTCTGCTACCACGCCCGCGACATGGCGGTGGTGCGCGGCCGGCTGGGCGGCTTCCCGGTGCTGCTGGCCTCGGCCACCCCGGCGCTGGAGACGATGGCCAACGTCCAGGCCGGGCGCTATCGCCGCCTCGTTCTGCCCGACCGTCATGCCGGGGCGGCGCTGCCGCGGATCGTCGCGGTCGATCTGCGCCGGGCTCCGCCGCCGCGCGGGCGCTGGCTCGGCCCCGACCTCGAGGCGGCGCTGGCCGAGACGCTGGCGGCGGGCGAGCAGGCGATGCTTTATCTCAATCGGCGCGGCTATGCGCCGCTGACCCTGTGCAAGAAGTGCGGCTTCCGCCTGCGCTGCCCGCATTGCAGCGCCTGGCTGGTCGAGCATCGTCGCCGGGGCCGGCTGCTGTGCCATCATTGCGGCCACGCCATCCTCCGCCCCGAATCCTGTCCGGAGTGCGGCAGCGAGGAGGGCTTCGCCGCCTGCGGCCCCGGGGTCGAGCGGGTGGCGGAGGAGGCCGCCTTCCTGTTCCCCCAGGCGCGGCTGGCGGTGATGACCTCGGATACCTGCGCCGGCCCGGCCGCCGCCGCCGCTTTGGTCGAGGCGATGGCCGAGCGCCGGCTCGATCTGCTGGTCGGCACCCAGATCGTCGCCAAGGGCTACCATTTCCCCCATTTGACCCTGGTCGGCGTGGTCGATGCCGATCTCGGCCTCGACGGCGGCGACCTGCGCGCCGCCGAGCGCACCTTCCAGGTGCTGTCGCAGGTGGCCGGGCGGGCGGGGCGGGCGGAACGGCCGGGGCGGGTGCTGTTGCAGAGCTGGCAGCCCGACCATCCGGTGATGCGGGCGCTGGTGGCGGGCGATCGCGACGGTTTCCTCGCCCGCGAGGCGGCGGCGCGGCGCGAGGCGGGGATGCCCCCCTATGGAAGGCTGGCGGCGCTGATCCTGTCGGGCGAGGACGAGGCGGCGCTCGACGGTTTCGCCGCCCGGCTGGCCCGCGCCGCGCCGCTGCGCGACGGGCTCGACCTGCTCGGTCCCGCCCCGGCGCCGCTGGCGCTGCTGCGCGGCCGCCATCGTCGCCGTTTCCTGGTGAAAGCCACCCGTGCCGTCGCCCTTCAGGGGTGGTTGCGCGACTGGCTCGGGCGGGTCGCGCCGCCGGCCGGGATCCGGGTCCAGGTCGATGTCGACCCGACCGGGTTTCAGTGAGCGCGCCTCCCCCGAACGGGCAGGTTCCGGGCTTGCAAGCCCTGTGGCGATGTGTTAGTTAACCGGCGCGCTCACCGGGGTTTCCTCCCTGGTCGGCGAACAAATGTTTTTGCTTGATCAGCATGTTGCGACCGCCGCGTCGACCCTCGATCCGTAAGGACTTGCCCAGGTGCCATCCGAATCCATTGGCGTGATCGCCGACCGCTATGCCGGCGCCCTGTTCGAGCTGGCGGAGTCCCAGTCCAGCCTCGATGTCGTCGCCGGAGATCTCCGTGCGCTGAAAGCGATGCTGGAGGCCAGTGCCGATCTTCGGCGTCTGGTGCGCAGCCCGGTGCTGAGCCGGGCCGATCAGGGCAAGGCGATCGCCGCCCTGGCCGAGGCCGCCGGCTTCAGCGATCTGGTTGGCCGCTTCCTCGGCCTGCTGGCGCAGAACCGCCGGTTGTTCCTGCTCGGCGACGCGGTGCAATGCTATCTCGGCCGGCTGGCCGCCCGGCGCGGTGAGCGGACCGCCGAGGTGACCAGCGCCATCGCCCTCACCGACGCGCAGCGGGAGGCGCTGGCGACCGCGCTGAGCAGCGCGTTCGGCGGCCCGGTCGCGGTCGAGGCCGCGGTCGATGCCAGCCTGCTCGGTGGTCTGGTGGTCAAGGTCGGCTCCCAAATGGTTGACAGCTCGCTGAAGACGAAGCTGCAGCATCTCAAGCTCGCTATGAAAGGGGTTGGATAATGGAAATCCGCGCCGCGGAAATCTCCGCAATCCTCAAGCAACAGATCGCCAGCTTCGGAACGGAGGCGGAGGTTGCCGAGGTCGGTCAGGTCCTTAAAGTCGGCGACGGTATCGCTCGCGTCCATGGCCTCGACAAGGTCCAGGCCGGTGAGATGGTCGAGTTCCCCGGCGGCATCAAGGGGATGGCGCTGAACCTCGAAACCGACAATGTCGGCGTGGTGATCTTCGGCAACGACCAGTCGATCAAGGAAGGCGACGTCGTCAAGCGCACCGGCGCGATCGTCGACGTTCCGGTCGGCAAGGGTCTGCTCGGCCGCGTGGTCGATGCGCTCGGCAACCCGATCGACGGCAAGGGTCCGATCGTCGCCGACCATCGCTCCAAGGTCGACGTCAAGGCCCCCGGCATCATTCCGCGCAAGTCGGTGCACGAGCCGATGAGCACCGGCATCAAGGCGATCGACGCCCTGATCCCGATCGGGCGTGGCCAGCGCGAGCTGGTGATCGGTGACCGTCAGACCGGCAAGACCGCGATCCTGATCGACACCATCATCAATCAGAAGGCCGCCCACGCCGGCACCGACGACAAGGCGAAGCTGTTCTGCATCTACGTCGCCGTCGGCCAGAAGCGTTCGACCGTGGCCCAGATCGTCAAGACCCTGACCGATTACGGCGCGATGGACTACACCATCGTCGTTGCCGCCACCGCGTCGGAGCCCGCGCCGCTGCAGTTCCTTGCCCCCTACGCCGGCTGTGCGATGGGCGAGTACTTCCGCGACAACGGCATGCATGCCCTGATCATTTACGACGATCTGACCAAGCAGGCGGTGGCCTACCGTCAGATGTCGCTGCTGCTGCGCCGCCCGCCGGGGCGCGAGGCCTATCCGGGCGACGTGTTCTATCTGCACTCCCGCCTGCTCGAGCGCGCGGCGAAGATGGGCGACGCCGCCGGCGCCGGCTCGCTGACCGCCCTGCCGGTGATCGAGACCCAGGCCAACGACGTCGCGGCCTACATCCCGACCAACGTGATTTCGATCACCGACGGTCAGATCTTCCTCGAGACCGAGCTGTTCTATAAGGGCATCCGCCCGGCGGTGAACGTCGGCCTGTCGGTGTCGCGCGTCGGCTCGGCCGCCCAGATCAAGGCGATGAAGCAGGTTGCCGGCTCGATCAAGCTGGAACTGGCCCAGTATCGTGAAATGGCGGCGTTCGCCCAGTTCGCCTCCGACCTCGATCCGGCCACCCAGAAGCTGCTCAACCGCGGCGCCCGCCTGACCGAACTCCTCAAGCAGCCGCAGTTCTCGCCGCTGTCGACCGAGGAAGAGGTCGTGTCGATCTTCGCCGGCGTGAAGGGCTATCTCGACAAGATCGAGGTGCGCAATGTCGGCCGGTTCGAGGCTGGCCTGCTGGCCGAACTGAAGTCGAAGGCGCCGGAGATCCTCTCCGCGATCGCCGCCGACAAGCAGATCAAGCCGGAGACCGAAGCGAAGCTGAAGGCGTTCATCGAAGCCTTCACCAAGACCTTCGCCTGATCGCCTGGGCGCCGCCCGCCCCGGTCCGGCAACCGGGCGGGGCGGCGGCGTCCTTTCGTCACCCAAGGGTCGCGAGGGCGGCCTTCCGAACGGCGGCCCAGCGCCCGCCGCCCGCGGAAGCCCGCTCCGCAAGGGAGTGTAGGAGTTCATGCCGAGCCTCAAGGACCTAAGGCTGAGGATCGCCAGCGTCAAATCGACGCGCAAGATCACCTCGGCCATGAAGATGGTCGCGGCCTCCAAGCTTCGCCGGGCCCAGACCGCGGCGGAAGCGGCCCGTCCCTTCGCCGAGCGGATGGAGCGGATGCTGGGCACCCTGGCGGCGGGGATGGCCGGCCAGGCCGGCGCCCCGGCGATGCTGGCCGGCAACGGATCGGATGCGATCCAGTTGATCGTGCCGGTCACCGCCGATCGCGGTCTGTGCGGCGGTTTCAATTCGTCGGTGGTGCGTTCCACCCGGCATCTGGTCACCGAATTGCAGGCCCAGGGCAAGCGGGTGCTGATCCTGCCGGTCGGGCGCAAGGGCCGCGAGGCGCTGAAGCGCGATTTCGCCCCCCTGCTGATCGAGGGCTTCGAGGGGCTGGGGCGTAAAGGCATCAGCTTCGCCGAGGCCGATCAGGTGGCGACCCGCATCGCCGAAATGTTCGCCAAGGGCGAGTTCGACGTCTGCACCGTGATCTACAACCGGTTCCTGTCGGCGATTTCGCAGCAGGTCACCCGCCAGCAATTGATCCCGTTCCCGGTGCCGGCCCAGGAGGAAGCCTCCTCCGGTCCGCGCGCGGTGTACGAGTTCGAGCCGGGTGAGAGCGAGATCCTCGCCGCGATCCTGCCGCGCAACCTGGCCACCCAGGTGTTCCGGTCCCTGCTGGAAAGCCAGGCCTCGGAGCAGGGCGCGCGGATGACGGCGATGGACAACGCCACCCGCAACGCGGGCGACATGATCAACGCCTTGGCGATCAAGTACAACCGGTCGCGCCAGGCCCAGATCACCAAGGAACTGATCGAAATCATCTCCGGCGCCGAAGCGCTGTGACGGAAGACGAGGAGCACACCATGGCAAACAACACTGTCGGCACGATCACCCAGGTCCTGGGCGCGGTCGTGGACGTGCGCTTCGAAGGCCCGCTGCCGGCCATTCTGAACGCGCTCGAGCTGGAGCATAACGGCCACCGTCTGGTGCTGGAAGTGGCCCAGCATCTCGGCGAATCCATCGTCCGCACCGTCGCGATGGACTCCACCGACGGTCTGACCCGTGGCACCCAGGTGCGCGACACCGGCACCGCGATCCGCGTTCCGGTCGGCCCCGAGACCCTCGGCCGCATCATGAACGTGATCGGCGAGCCGATCGACGAGCGCGGCCCGATCGTCGCCAAGGCGACCGCGCCGATCCACGCCCCGGCGCCGGAATTCATCGATCAGTCGACCGACACCCAGATCCTCGTCACCGGCATCAAGGTGATCGACCTGCTGGCGCCCTACGCCAAGGGCGGCAAGGTCGGCCTGTTCGGCGGCGCCGGCGTCGGCAAGACCGTGCTGATCATGGAGCTGATCAACAACATCGCCAAGGCGCATGGCGGTTACTCGGTGTTCGCCGGCGTCGGCGAGCGCACCCGCGAGGGTAACGACCTCTATCACGAAATGATCGAATCCAACGTCATCAAGCTGGACGGCCCCGGCTCGAAGGTGGCGCTGGTTTACGGCCAGATGAACGAGCCCCCGGGTGCCCGTGCCCGCGTCGCCCTGTCCGGCCTGACCGTCGCCGAGTACTTCCGCGACCAGGAAGGCCAGGACGTGCTGTTCTTCGTCGACAACATCTTCCGCTTCACCCAGGCGGGTTCGGAAGTGTCGGCGCTGCTCGGCCGCATCCCGTCGGCGGTGGGCTATCAGCCGACCCTGGCGACCGACATGGGCGCGCTGCAGGAACGCATCACCTCGACCAAGAAGGGCTCGATCACCTCGGTCCAGGCGATTTACGTCCCGGCCGACGATCTGACCGACCCGGCGCCGGCGACCTCGTTCTCGCACCTCGACGCCACCACCGTGCTGTCGCGTCAGATCGCCGAACTGGGCATCTACCCGGCGGTCGATCCGCTCGACTCGACCTCGCGCGTGCTCGACCCGCGCATCGTCGGCGAAGAGCACTACAAGATCGCCCGCGAGATCCAGCGCATCCTGCAGACCTACAAGTCGCTGCAGGACATCATCGCCATCCTCGGCATGGACGAACTGTCGGAAGAGGACAAGCTGGTGGTGGCCCGCGCCCGCAAGATCCAGCGCTTCCTGTCCCAGCCGTTCCATGTCGCCGAGGTGTTCACCGGCTCGCCGGGCAAGCTGGTGTCGCTCGAAGACACCATCAAGGGCTTCAAGGCGATCATCGCCGGCGAAGTCGATCACCTGCCGGAATCCGCCTTCTACATGGTCGGCGGCCTCGACGAGGCGATCGAAAAGGCCAAGAAGCTGGCGGCCGAAGCCGCCTGACGTAACGGCCCGAGGTAAAGGAACATCGGCATGGCCGAGAAGATCCAGTTCGAATTGGTGTCGCCGGCGAAGCTGTTGCTGTCCGAGCCGGTGGAAATGGTGGTGGTTCCGGGTGAGGACGGCGATTTCGGCGCCCTTCCCCTGCACACCCCGTTGCTTTCGACCGTGCGGCCGGGAGTGATCGACATTCATAACGGTGGCAAGGTCACCAACCGGATCTTCGTCGCCGGCGGCTTCGTCGAAGTCACCGGCGAGCGGGTGACGGTGCTGGCGGAGGAGGCGTTCCCGCTCGACGAGCTGACCGCCGACCTCGCCGAGGAACGCCGCGCCGCCGCCGAGGTCGCCGCCACCGAGGCCAAGACCGACATCGAGCGTGGCCGCGCGGTCCAGCAGGCCGCCGTGGCCGAGGCGATGGGCATCGCCCTGCGCTAAAGGTCGATTTTTTTCCGGCGCCCGCCCCGAGCCTTTAGGCTCGGGGCGGGCGTTGGCGTTTGTGGCGGGCGTTGGCGTTTGTGGCGGGCTGCCGCCCGCACCCGCTCGGGGCGATGCCCCGAACCCCCTTCTTTTAAAAAAATAACGGGGGTCCGGGGCATCGCCCCGGTTGGGTTTGGGCGAAAGCCCAATGCCTTACAGCGGATCGACGTCGACCGCGACTTCGACGTGATGATCGCCGCCGCCCAGCACCACGCCGCGAATCGGGCTGACGTCGTCATAGTCGCGGCCCCAGGCCACCACCACATGATCTTCGCCCGCCATCATGTCGTTGGTGGGATCGACCGACAGCCAGCCCCAACCGGGGACGAAGGCGGCCAGCCAGGCGTGCGAGGCGTCGGCGCCCTGGAGCTTTTCCTGGCCGGGCGGGGGCAGGGTGCGGATATAGCCGCTGATGTAGCGCGCCGACAGGCCGAGGGCGCGCAGGCAGGCGATGCCGGCATGGGCGAAATCCTGGCAGACGCCGCGCCGGCCGGCGAACACCTCGGTCAGCGGAATGCCGACGGCGGTGGCGTCGGGGTCGAAGGCGAAATCCTGGTTGATCCGCCGGATCAGGTCGAGCACCGCCTCGATCAGCGGCCGGCGGGGGGGAAACGAGGCGGCGGCGTAGGCCCCGGCCTCGGCCAGCAGCGGCACATGCGGCGAGGGATAGAGGAAATCGAGCGCGCGTTCGACTCCGGGGCCGGTACCGAGCGCGAGTAGGTCGCGCACGGTCTCCCAGGCCGGGCCGCCCTGCGGCGGCAAGGGCGGCGGCGGCAGGGTCTCGACCACGAAGCCGGCCTCGATCTCCAGGGTGGTGTGCGGCTCCTGGATGGTGAAAAAGGTGATCGGGTTGCCGAAATAATCCAGCCCGCCATCGGTCAGCACCGCCGGGTCGGGGCGGATGTGCAGGCTGACCTCGCGCTGACGCTGGCGGGTGGTGCCGCGCGGGCGCAGATGGGCGGCATGGTGCGACAGCGACACCGCCGCGCCGTAATGATAGCGGGTGACGTGGCGGACACGGAACTTCATGGCAGCGGGTCCATCGGCGCCAGCGGCAGCCGCCACTGGGCGTGGGTGAAATATTCGCGCGAGATCACCTCGGACAGTTCCCACAGCCGCGAGCGCAATTGCTCGAGCAGGCGTTCCCCGTCGACGAAGCCGCCGCCCTGGCCGTCATCGGCCAGCAGGCCGACATCGGTGGTGCGCACGATGCCGCACAGCACCGTCATCAGCCGCTGTTCCGGCCGCAGGAAGCCGGTTTCGCCCGAGATACCGACCAGCCGGTCCATGTGTCCCTCGAGCGCGGCGAGCTGGAAGGCCAGGGCGCGCGGATTGTTCTCGTCGCACATCAGCAAATCGAGCACCGCGGCGAGGCGGGGTGCGGCGAGATAACGCGAGCGGTAGGTCATCACGCTGTCCCAGATTTCCAGCAGCAGGTCCATCGGCACCGCCTGCTCGTCGGCCGCCCCGCTCAGCGCCCCGCCCAGGGTGTCGGCGATCGCCGTCGACCGCTCGACCCGGCGGCCGGTGTCCCAGAACAGCCACATCGGCCCGCGCGTCATGTTCTCCATGGCGAGGCCGCTGATCGCCTCGGCGGTCAGCACCACCTGATTGAGCCGGCCCTGGGTGTCGCTGCGGCGGTCGCGTCCGGTCAGCGCCGCCACCTCGTCCTTCAGCCGCTGCAACGCCCGCCAGGTGTCGAGCGACAGGCGGTCGCGCAGGCTGCCGGCGAGGCGGATCATCCGCGCGGTATGGTCGGCGAGGCTGCCGGCATGGGTGCCGGCGTGGAACTCGACCACCCGCCGGGGCAGTTGCGGCGCCGGGTGGTCGCCCAGCCCGGGCGGCAAGGCGAGGCCGAGCCGGCCGACGGTGGCCAGGGTCTCGGCGGCGCGCGGCCCGTCGCCCTGGTCGAGCGCTTCCTCGGTCCGTTGCAGCGCGGCGCGCAGCAGGCGGGTGGTGGCCTCGCAGCGTTCGAGGTTGCGGCCGAGCCAGAACATGTCGTCGGCGACGCGCGACGGCAGATCGCGGCTGCCGCGCACCAGGGTCACCCGCGCCCGCAGCGGCCGGCTGGCGGCGGGCGAGGGGGCGCGGGCGGCCGACAGCACCCATAGATCCTTGCTGATGCCGCCGCCGGTGGCCAGCCCGGTGCGTGGCGGCCGGCGCGGATCGGCCACCCGCACCAGCCCGCCCGCCATCACCGTCCAGCCGCGCTCGCCGGCCACCGCGAACACCCTGAGCGTGATCGGGCGCGGCTCCAGCCGGCCGTGATGCCACACCGGGGCGGCGGCGAGGTCGTCCACCGCCTGGGCCACCCATTCCCACGGCCGGTGCTCGATCGCCTGGGTCAGGGCGGCGCGTTCGCCGGGGGCGAGCAAAGCGGGCAGCACCGGGGAGACGCGGGGGCGGAAGGCCGGGCGCAAGGCGAGGCGGTCGAACGAGGCCCGCACCATCCCCAGCCCGTCGGGGGTGCCGCACCACC
>JBDLVO010000229.1:0-3514 GCA_039804805.1 Pseudomonadota bacterium | reverse complement strand
CAGCATGGTCTATGTGGTCGGCTTCACCGCCGCGCCCTGGTTCGCCAGCGCGGCGATGGGGCTGGTCTGCCTGATCGGGGCGGTCTACATCCTGTCGCGCCCGCACCGGATCGCGCATCCCGACGCGCCGTGAGGCGCCGGGAACAAACGAAAAGACCCGGTCGCGCGACGCGACCGGGTCTTTGGAAACTTGGTGGAGCCGAGCGGGATCGAACCGCTGACCTCCTCGTTGCGAACGAGGCGCTCTCCCATCTGAGCTACGGCCCCCGAAAGGAGCCCGGAAAATAGTCAAAGCCGGCGGGGCTGTCAATGGCTGTTTTTGGTGAAATCTCGGCGTCGTCGCAGGGCGGCCTTGCCAGCCGGGGCGGGGCAGGGTACCTCAGGAGAATGCCGCCCGCTTCCTCCCCGCTCGCGCCGCCGCTCGGCCCGGTCCAGACCTGGGTGTTCGACCTCGACAACACCCTTTATCCGGCCTCGTCGAGCCTGTTTCCCCAGATCGACCGGCGGATGCGCCGCTTCATCGCCGACTGGTTCGGCATCGACGAGGGCGCCGCCCACGATTTGCAGAAACGCTACTATCACGAATACGGCACCACCCTCAGCGGGCTGATGCGCCATGACGGGGTGGCGCCCGATCTGTTCCTCGATTACGTCCACGACGTCGATCACAGCGTGCTGTCGCCCGATCCCCGGCTGGGGGCGGCGCTCGACCGCCTGCCCGGACGCAAGCTGATCTACACCAACGGCTCGGTGCGCCATGCCGAGACGGTGTTGGCGCGAATCGGGCTGGCCGGGCGGTTCGAGGCGGTGTTCGACATCCGCGCCGCCGATTTCATCCCCAAGCCCCAGCCCGAGCCCTATCGCCGGCTGATCGAGCTGTACCGGTTCGATCCCCGTGGCGCGGTGATGGTCGAGGACATCCACCGCAATCTGCGCCCCGCCGCCGGGCTGGGGATGCGGACGGTGTGGGTGCGCGAGGAGGATCACCCCGACGGGCCGATCCCGCCCCAGGACGACAGCGACCTCGCCCACGTCGATTACGTCACCGACGATCTGGCCGGCTGGCTGGCGCTGGTGGCGTCGGCGTAGCGGATCTCCAGCACTTCGAGGATCTCGACCCCGCCGGGGCTGCGCAACTGGACCTGATCGCCGATCTCGGCCTTCAGCAGGGCGCGCGCCACCGGCGAGATCCAGCTGATCAGCCCGCGCTCCATGTCGGCCTCGTCGATGCCGACGATGGTGACGGTGATCTCCTGATCGCGGGCGTTGGCATAGGTCACCGTCGCGCCGAAATAGACCCGGTCGTGCCGGGTCTGCTGGGCCGGATCGACCACCACCGCGCTTTCCAGCCGCTTGGTCAGGAAGCGGATGCGGCGGTCGATCTCGCGCAGCCGCTTCTTGCCGTAGAGATAGTCGCCGTTCTCCGAGCGGTCGCCATTGCCGGCGGCCCAGGAGACGATCTCGACCACCTTCGGTCGCTCGACCCGCAGCAGATGGTCGCGCTCCTCTTTGAGCGCGGCGAAGCCCGATGGGCGCATGTAGTTCTTGCTGCCCGGCGGCAGGCCGGCCGGGGCCTCGTCCTGCTCGTCGTCGTCGCCGGAGGGTTCGCGGGTGAAGGCTTTGCTCATGATCTGCTCAAGATAAGGGGTTTGGTGGGCGCTGCCCACGCCGCGAGAGCCCAAGCTGAAAGGCGCCGGCAACGGATTCCCACCGAAGCTGGTCCAGGAGCCGCCGGCTCCTGGCGGGTGTGGGCGGAGCCCACGTTTTTGTTACGCCTTGACCCCGGCGCCGACGGCGCGGGGGGCGGTGGGATCGAGCGGCCAGCGCGGGCGGGGGGCGAAATCGAGCGGGTCGCTATGGCCGAGCCGCAGTTTTTCGATTCCGGCCCAGGCGATCATCGCGGCGTTGTCGGTACACAGCGCCAGCGGCGGGGCGAGCAAAACGAGGCCCGCGCGGGCGGCGAGTTCGGCCAGGGTCTGGCGCAGGGCGGCGTTGGCGGCGACCCCGCCCGACACCACCAGATGGCGGCCGTCGGGCCATTCGGCGCGGAAGCGGCGGGCGGCGCGGGTAACCCGGTCGGCGATCGACTCGACCAGCGCGGTCTGGAAGCTGGCGGCGACGTCGGCGGCGTCGGTGGGCGACAGCGGCCGGGGCAGCGATTCGATCAGCAGCCGCACCGCGTTCTTGAGGCCGGAGAAGCTGAAATCGCAATCGGGGCGGCCCTTCATCGGCCGGGGCAGGGCGAAGCGGGCCGGGTCGCCGGACAAGGCGGCCTGCTGGATCGCCGGGCCGCCGGGATAGCCGAGCCCGGCCATCTTGGCGACCTTGTCGAACGCCTCGCCGGCGGCGTCGTCGATGGTGGTGCCGAGGCGGCGATAGCGTCCGACCCCCTCGACCGCCAGCACCTGGCAATGGCCGCCCGATACCAGCAACAGTAGGTAGGGGAAGTCGATCGCGTCGGTCAGCCTTGCGGTCAGCGCATGGCCCTCGAGGTGATTGATGGCGAGAAACGGCTTGCCGGCGGCCAGCGCCAGCGCCTTGCCGGTGGTGGCGCCGACGATCACCCCGCCGATCAGGCCGGGGCCGGCGGTGGCGGCGACGGCGTCGAGTTCGGCGAAGCGCCGGCCGGCCTCGGCCATCGTCTCGGCGATCAGGCGGTCGAGGTGGAGCAGATGGGAGCGCGCGGCCACTTCCGGCACCACCCCGCCGAACGGCTTATGCTCCTCGATTTGTGACAGAACCCGTTGCGCCAGCACATTTCTGCCGTCGTCCACCAGGGCGGCGGCGGTCTCGTCGCAACTCGTCTCGATCCCAAGAACCAGCAAGGCGTAAATCCCTTTGCGAAGCGGTCCCCGACTTACTACAACAGTGGGACCATGACAGCAAAACCCAACACCCACGCCACCTTCACGATCGGCACCCGCGGTTCGCCGCTGGCGCTGGCCCAGACCTACGAAACCCGCGAGCGTTTGGCCGCGGCCTGGCCGGAGCTGGCGCAGCCCCCGGCGGGAGGCGTGGACCCGGTCGAGATCCAGGTGATCAAGACCACCGGGGACATGGTGCTCGACCGGCCGCTGTCCGAAATCGGCGGCAAGGGTCTGTTCACCCGCGAGCTCGACGAGGCGATGCTCGACGGCCGCATCCGCATCGCGGTCCATTCGATGAAGGATGTGCCGACCTATCTGCCCGACGGCATCATCCTGCCCTGCATGCTGCCGCGCGAGGACGTGCGCGACGCCTTCATCTGTTTCAAGGCCAAGACCATCGCCGACCTGCCGGCCGGCTCCGTGATCGGCTCCTCCTCGCTGCGCCGCGCCGCGCAGATCCTCAACCGCCGCCCCGACCTCAAGGTGGTCAATTTCCGCGGCAACGTCCAGACCCGCATGCGCAAGCTTCAGGAAGGCGTGGTCGATGCCACCCTGCTGGCGATGGCCGGCATGCGCCGCCTCGGCCTCGAGGCCCACATCACCAGCCCGATCGAAACCACGGAATTGCTGCCGGCGGTGGCCCAGGC
>JBDLVO010000228.1:0-4365 GCA_039804805.1 Pseudomonadota bacterium | reverse complement strand
TGGGTTTGGGCGAAAGCCCAACAAGGGAGCGGTCAGGCGATCGCCGCCCCCAGGCTATTCATCAGGGCGACGAAGCCGGGAAAGCTGGTGCCAATCGACTCGGCGTCGTCAACCGCGACCGGCTGCGCCGCCACCATCCCCAGCACCAGGAACGACATCGCGATGCGGTGATCGAAGTTGCTGGCGATGGTCGCCCCGCCGGCCGGCGGCCGCCCGGTACCATGGACGATCAGCGCATCCGCCTCTTCCTCGACCCGGACGCCGCAGGCGGCGAGACCGCGCGCCATCGCCCCCAGCCGGTCGCTTTCCTTGACCCGCAATTCGGCCAGCCCGTTCATCCGGGTGGTGCCCTCGGCGCAGGCGGCGGCGATCGCCAGGATCGGATATTCGTCGATCATCGACGGCGCCCGCTCGGCCGGCACCTCGACCCCCTTGAGCCGCGCGGCGCGGACCCGCAGGTCGGCCACCCTTTCGCCGCCCTGCTCGCGCTCATTCTCGAAGACGATGTCGGCTCCCATCTCGCTCAGGGTCTGGTAGAGCCCGGTGCGCAGCGGGTTGACCCCGACATTGGTCAGCAGGATCTCCGACCCCGCGACCAGCAGCGCCGCCACCGCCGGGAACGCCGCCGAGGAGGGATCGGCCGGCACCTCGAACCGCCGCCCGGTCAGTTCGGGAAAGCCGGTGACGGTGACCACCCGGCCGCCCTGCTCGGTCGGCTCGACCCGGAGGTCGGCGCCGAAGGCGCGCAGCATCAGCTCGGTATGATCGCGGGTCGGCTCGGGCTCGACCACGGTGGTTTCGCCCGGGGTGTTGAGCCCGGCCAGCAGCAGGGCCGACTTGACCTGGGCCGAGGCCACCGGCAGCTCGTAGCGGATCGGCACCGGCTGGGCGGTGCCGACCACCGCCAGCGGCAGACGGCCGCCCTCGCGGGTGACGAAGCGGGCGCCCATCCGCGCCAGCGGCTCGGTGACGCGACGCATCGGCCGCGAGCGCAGCGAGGCATCGCCGGTGAAGAAGGTGGTGAAGGGATGGGTGGCGACCAGCCCCATCAGCAGGCGGGCTCCGGTGCCGGAATTGCCCATGTCGAGCAGATCGTCCGGCTCGGCCAGACCGCCGACGCCGCGCCCGAACAGATGCCAGGTGCCGTCGTCGCGCCGGGTGACCTCGGCCCCCAGGGCGCGCAGACAGGCGGCGGTGTGCAACACGTCGTCGCCTTCGAGCAGCCCGCCGACCACGCTTTCGCCCACTGCCAGCGCCCCCAGCATCAGGGCGCGATGGGAGATCGACTTGTCGCCCGGCACCCGCGCCGCCCCCGCCAGGGGCCGCGCCCGCTCCGACCGCAGCGTGTTGGTCATCCCCGCTCCTTCCGCCTGTAGACCCCCCGCCACCGGCATGGGCGGGAACGGCCAAGCCTTAGCACAAGCGCGGCCGGGACGATAGGTCGGGGCGGCCAGCGCGAATTGGTTTTGACAGCGGGGGGCGAACATGGCAAATGCCCCCCACTGACCCAAGCCTGACCGGACAAATTTCGAGGAGGACCCAAGGTGGCCAAGCCGGAATGGGGACACAAGCGCACCTGCCAAAGCTGCGGCTGCCGTTTCTATGACATGAAGCGGACGCCGATCGTCTGCCCCAAATGCGGCGCCAACGTCGAACCCGACGTGCCGTTCAAGGTCCGCCGCGCCGGCGGCGGCGTGGTCGAGGCCAAGGCGCCGATCCCCGCCGTGGTCGATCCGGAGCAGATCGACGTCGAAACCGACGACCTTGCCGAGGCCAGCACCGAGGACGAGGAAAGCACCGAGAGCGAGGAACAGGAGGACGCCGCCGAGGAGGAGGACGAACACGGCCTGATCGAGGACGCGTCGGATCTCGGCGAGGACGACGACGACATGGCCGAGGTGATGGATCACCTCGACGACGAGCTCGAGGACGAGGCCTGAGGCGGCCCGGCGGGGGGCCGGAGAAAAAAATGACGGTGACCGAATTTTTTCTCTTGCGCCCCCGCCCCGAAATCAATAAGTTCCGCCTCCACCGACGGCGCCCCAAACGCCACGGACCGAAATAAAAAGGGGCCATAGCTCAGTTGGGAGAGCGCTTGAATGGCATTCAAGAGGTCAGGGGTTCGACTCCCCTTGGCTCCACCAAATGAAGAAGGGCTCAGCCGCCAGCGGCTGGGCCCTTTCTCTTTGCCCGCCCCGACAATAGAACCGGCGACGCCTCCGCCTCCCCTTTACTCCCTCCGCCGAGGCCGCCACCTCTCCTTCGTCACACTGGGGTGAATCCCGCCGCGGACCGGCACGCGCCTTTCCGCCCGCGCGGCGCGTCTGGCGTCGCCGCAGGACCATGGACATAGCTTGCGGCTGGCTATGACTTATGGAATAATACCTGACTGTTCCCCTCTCCGCCTGCGCACGGTCATGCCATGACGCTTCTTTCCGCCCTGGGCTCGGTGACGCTGGGAATCCGGTTCTGGTTGATGCTGGTGGTGGTGGTCTCCTCCAGCCCGCTGCTGGCCTTCTCGGCCTACACGCTGCATGCGCTGTACCAGGCCCGGGCCCAGAGCCTGATCGTCCAACTGACCGAGCGCACCCGTTCCGCCGCCAACGCGATCGATCTGCGGATCGATATCGGCCTCAGTTCCCTCACCACCCTGGCCAGCTCGGACGCGGCGCAGCGGCGCGACCTGCCGGCGCTGTACCGCCATGCCCAATCGGTGGCGCGGCAGAGTCCGGGAGTTCTGGCCATCGTCCTGCTCGACCGCGCCGGCAATCAGATCTTCAGCACCCGCGAACCGTTCGGCACGGCCCTGCCGTCGACCGAGGCGCCGGATTCGATCGAGCGGGTGTTCGCCACCGGCCAGCCGGCCAGTTCGGGCGTATACACCGGCGCCGTCAGCAGGCGGCAGGTGGTGGCGATCGGGGTGCCGGTGGCGATCGACGGCGCGGTGGCCTACTGCCTGCGGATGATCGTCCCGGTCGAAGTGTTCACCACGGTGCTGGAGGGCCTGCACCTGCCCGGCGACTGGGTGGTGGCGCTGATCGACGCCGCCCAGCGCAACATCGCCATCACCCATCTCGACCAGGACAGCGCCGGCCGGGCGGTGCCACCCGGCCTCGCGGCGGCGCTCAGGCGGGGCGAGCGCGACCTGATCAGCTTCACCGCCCCCGACGGCACCGAAATCTCCGCCGCGAGCGTCGCGGTGCCGCGCACCGACTGGGTGCTGCTGATCGGGGTGACGACGCGGTCGCTGTGCAAGCCGCTCAACCAGACCGCCACCGCCCTGGCGATCGGCATCGCCCTGGTGCTGACGATGGGCTTCGCCTGCGCGCTGGTGCTGTCCGGGGCGCTGGGCCGCCAGTTCACCGCGCTGGCCCGCGCCTCACGCGATTTCGCCCAGACCGGCAGCCTGCCCGCTTACGGCCCGGCGGTGCGCGAGGTGGTCGAGATCGGCCGGACCCTGATCCAGGCCAGCCGGCGCGAGCAGGAAATCAAGGACGCCCTGGTCGATGCCATCTCGACCCAGCGGGAATTGTCGAACCGGCTGACCTCGGCCCGCTGCGACTCGCTGACCGGGCTGCCCGGACGCGGCCTGTTCCTCGAACTGGTCGAATTGCTGCGCCGCGAGGCGGCGGGGGCGAGAAAGCCCCAGGCGCTGGCGATGATGCTGCTCGACCTTGACGGCTTCAAGGCGATCAACGACCGCTTCGGCCATGCCCGCGGCGACGAGGTGCTGCGCCAAACCGCCGAAATCCTGCGCCACATCCTGCGCGAAAGCGACGCCTGCGGCCGGCTGGGCGGCGACGAATTCGTCGTCTGCATCTCCGCCCCGGCCGACGAGATCGAGACGGTGACCGAGGTGATCGCCGCCCGCATCGTCGCCATGGTCGGCCAACTCGGCGAAGGCCTCGGCTGCAGCGTCGGCGTGGCGCTGTGGCCCCCCGCGCAAGGCAACGTCGCCACCGCGCTCCACCGCGCCGATCAGGCGATGTACCAGGCCAAGCAGAACGGCAAGAACCGCTTCCGCCTCGCCACCGACGCCGATGACGGCCATGACGACGACCCGATCCTCCTGACCTCCTGACGCCGCCGGACGCTGTATCGGCAAGGCGGCACGGACGGCAGCCCGCCCGGGCGCGTCAGCCGGCGACGCCGCAGACGAATTTAAGGGTCTGGAGGCGTTTCAGCGCCCAACGCAGACGGGCGCGGGCCGGTTTGTCGAAGCATTTCGGGTCGATCCGCGCCGAGGGCGGGATGTCGAGGGCGAGGTCGGCCAGTTGCTGTTCGAGCAGGCTGCGCAACAGGATCTCGCGCACCTCGACGAAATCGCGCAGATCGTCGGGATGGAGCGCGCCGGCCTCGGCCAGG
>JBDLVO010000227.1:0-3493 GCA_039804805.1 Pseudomonadota bacterium | reverse complement strand
GGGGTGTTCGTGACGATGCAAGCCGAGGTGACCGGCCGGAACGGCGGGTCGGACCTGTCGGCGCGGCGGGGACTGGCCGCCCTGCTGCTGGTCACCGCCGCGCTACGGCTGGCGGTGGCGGCCCTGGCCCCGCTCAGCGGCGACGAGGCCCATTACTGGCTGTGGTCGCGCGACCTGCAATGGTCCTATTTCGACCATCCCGGCATGGTCGCCTATCTGATCCGCGCCGCCACCGCCCTGTTCGGCCTGTCCGAACTGACGCTGCGGCTGCCGGCGATCCTGGTCGCCGCGCTGGTCACCCTGCTGGTCTACGACACCGCCCGCCTCGCCTTCGGCTCGGAGCGGGTCGGCCTGACGGCGGCGATCTGGCTCAACACCACCCTGCTGTTCGCCGCCGCCGGGGTGATCATCACCCCCGACGTGCCGCTGCAATTGTGCTGGAGCCTGTGTCTGTGGGCACTGGTCCGGCTGGTCCATCGCGGCCGGACCCGCGACCTGCTGCTGGCCGGGCTGGCGGTCGGGCTCGGCTTCGCCAGCAAATACACCATGGTGCTGGCCGGACCCGGCCTGCTCGCCGCCTTCCTGCTGTTTCCCGCCCTGCGGAAATGGTGGCGCCGCCCGGCCCTCGCCGGCGCGGCGGCGCTGGCGCTGGCCGCCGCCAGCCCGGTGGTGCTGTGGAACCTCGCCCACGACAACGCCTCGTTCCGCAAGCAATCGGCCCACGCCTTCGAGGCCGGCGGAGTCGATCCGTTCGCCTCGCTCGCCGGCTTCGTCGGCGGCGAGGCCGGGGTGGTGACGCCGCTGATCTTCGCCTTCGCCCTGTGGGGCGGCGGCTGGGCGTTGTGGCGCGGCTGGCGGGCGCGCCGGGCCGATTGGTTCCTGCTTGGCGGCCTGTCGCTGCCGGTGCTGCTGTTCTTCGCCCAGCACAGCCTGGGCGGCAAGGTCCAGCTGCACTGGCCGGGGATGGCCTATCTGCCGGCGATCGTCGCGGCGGTCGGCTTCTGGAACCTGCGCCCCCGCCCCGGCTGGGGGGCATGGCTGTTCCGGCTGGCGCCGGGGCTGGGCGGCGTGCTGGTCGCCCTCGCCTATCTGCACCTCGCCACCGGGCTGCTGCCGCTGCCGGCGCGGGCCGACCCGCTCGGCCGGTTGCAGGGGTGGGAACCGCTGTTCGCGGCGGTCGAGGCCCAGCACCGCGCCCATCCCGACGCTTTCCTGTTCGTCGAAAAGCATGACATGGCCGGGCTGCTGAGCTTCCATCTGCCCGATCACCCGGTGGTGTTCCTCGGCAAGGTCGCGCTGTACAACGCCCCCTGGGCCTATGGCGACGAGGAGATTCCCGGGCTGGCCGGCCGCGACGCGATCTTCGTGTTCCGCGACGGCTCGGGCAGCCTCGATTATTCGGCGCGGTTCTTCGACTCGGTCGTCCCGCTCGCCACCGTCGAGCGGCCCCGGCGCGGCAAGGCGCCGGAGCGTTTCGCCCTGACGCTGGCGCGGGGCTACCGGGGCGGGCTGCTCGGCGAGGAATAGGGCAAGGGGCAGGCCCCGGGAAGAGGGGGAACCGATGCGGATTCTGTTGGTGGCGCGTTCGCTCGGCCAGGGCGGGGCCGAGCGGCAGTTGGTGACGCTGGCCGGCGAACTGGCCCGGCGCGGCCATGACGTCGCGGTCGCCCTGCTCTATCCCGGCGGTCCGTTCGCGGCGGAGCTGGCGGCGGCCGGGATCCCGCTCCACCCGCTCGACAAAAGCGGGCGGTGGGATCTGGCCGGGCCGCTGCGCCGGCTACGCGCCCTGGTGCGGGCCTGGCGGCCGGAGATCCTGCACGGCTATCTGCCGGTGGCCAACCTGCTGGCGGCGCTGGCCGGCCGCGCCGCCCCCGGCTGCCGGGTGGTGTTCGGCATCCGCGCCTCGGACATGGACCTGTCGCGCTACGATCCGGCCAACCGGCTGCTCTACCGGGCCGAGGCGGCGCTGGCCGGCCGCGCCGATCTGGTGATCGCCAATGCCGCCGCCGGACTGGAGGCGCTGTGGCGGCGCGGCGCCCCGGCCGGGCGCGGGGTGGTGATCGCCAACGGCATCGACACCGGCCGGTTCCGCCCCGATCCGGCGGCGCGGGCCGAGCAACGGGCCCGGCTGGGAATCGACGACGCCACCTGTCTGGTCGGGATGATCGCCCGCCACGATCCGATGAAGGATCACGCCACCTTCCTCGCCGCCGCCGAAGCCTGCGGCCCCGGCTTCGCCTTCGTCCTGGCCGGCACCGGCACCGCCGACGCCCCCGCGCCGCCGCCGGATGGCATCGCCCTGCGCCGGCTGGGGCCGGTGGCCCGGGTCGAGCGGCTGATGGCCGCGCTCGATGTCGGGGCGCTGCCGTCGCGCTTCGGCGAGGGCTTCCCCAACGCCCTGGCCGAGATGATGGCCTGCGGCGTGCCTTGCGTCGCCACCCCGGTCGGCGAATCGGCGGCGATCCTCGGCGATACCGGCCGGATCGTGCCGGCCGGCGACCCCGCCGCCCTGGCCGAGGCGTGGCGGGCGCTGGCGCCCCCGCGCGATCCCGCCCTCGCCCATCGCTGCCGCGTCCGGATCGAGGAGAATTATTCGGTGGCCCGACTGGGCGCGCGCACCGAGGCGGCGCTGGCCGCCCTGGCCCGGCCGCCGATCGTCCATGTCATCACCGGATTGGGCACCGGCGGGGCGGAAGGGATGCTGGCCCGGCTGGCGCGGCGGTCGCGGGCCTTCCGCCATGTGGTGGTGTCGCTGACCGGCCCCGGCACGATCGGCCCGGCCCTGCGCCGCGACGGCGTCGAGGTGATCGCCCTCGGCCTGCCCCCCGGCCCGCGCGCCCTGGCCGGTCTGCCGCGTCTGGCCCGGCTGCTGCGGCGGCTGCGGCCGGCGCTGGTGCAGACCTGGCTGTACCATGCCGATCTGCTCGGCACCCTTGCCGCCGGCTTGGCCGGCGGGCTGCCGGTGGCGTGGAGCCTGCGCTGCTCGGACATGGACCGGGCCCGCTACGGCCGCTTGGTCGGGCTGCTGGCCCGGCTGTCGCCACGGCCCCGGCTGGTGATCGCCAATGCCGAGGCCGGCCGGGCCTGGCACCGCGACCAGGGCTACCGCCCCCGCGCCTGGGCGGTGATCGCCAACGGCATCGACACCGACCGCTTCCGCCCCGACCCGGAGGCCCGCGCCCGCTGGCGCGCGGCGCTGGGGGCCGGGCCGGAGACGGTGCTGGTCGGGATGGTCGCCCGGGTCGATCCGATGAAGGACCATGCCGGCTTCCTCGCCGCCGCCACCGCCGCCGCCGCCCTCCGGCCGGAGATCGCCCTGGTGGTGGCCGGAACCGGCACCGAGACTCTGCCGGGACCGGCGGCGCACCGGCTGGGCGAGGTCGCCGACGTCGCCGGCCTGTATGCCGCGCTCGACATCGTGGTGCTGGCCTCGCGCTTCGGCGAGGGCTTCCCCAACGTCGTCGCCGAGGCGATGGCCTGCGGCCGGCCGGTG
>JBDLVO010000226.1:0-6774 GCA_039804805.1 Pseudomonadota bacterium | reverse complement strand
GCGGTTTCGACGAAATCGAGCAGGTCGAACGGCGGTGCCGCGTTCCTCGCCAGGCCGACGGCGAGGAAATGGCTCAGCACCGTCGCCAGATGCCGCGGTGAGGTTTCGAACAATTCGATCTCGTGGCCGATCCGCAGCAGCAGATCTTCCGCCTGCCGTTTGGTTATCCCGTGCTGGACCCAGGCATCGGCGAGGCCCACCTCCAGTTTGACCAGCAACGAGGCCATCGCGTATTTGCGGCCTTCCTTCACCAGCACGAAAAAGCTCTGGGCGCCAGCGCCGTCGAGGCTGGAGGCGCAGGCATCGATCACGGTCGTCGCCGGCCGCGGGGCGCAGGCGACATCGTGGCGGCGGCAGGACTGGATCACCGCGTCGAGCCGGGGGCAGTCCGTCGCCGGCAGCCAGTTGCGCATCGTGATCAGCCGCCGCAGCATGGTCGGGGTGACCGCGGCGTGGTCGGCCAGGGCGGACAGGCTGTCCAGCGTGGCGCCGCGCACCATCGGCGACTCGTCCAGCAGCCAGCCGATGCCGGCTTCCCGGATCTCCGTCGAGGCGGCGTTGAGGGTGGCCTGGGCAATCGCCGCGCGGTGCTCGTCGGGAAAGGCTTGGGCGGTGTTACCGATCCCGGCATGGATCATGAAGGGATCGCCGCCGGTTTCCTTGACCAACAGGTTGAAATCTTCCTCGGGCGATATCGGCGGGGTCCCGTCCGGGATCAAGTCCGCCGCCTGTTCGACCAGATCGCCCATCAGGTTCCGCAGCTCGGCGCCGGGTTTGAGCCGGGCGACGCTGTACTGTTGGAGGACCATCAGCATCAGGGTGTGATTGGCCGTGGGGGTGCGTCCCGCCGCCAGGATGCGCCGTTCCAGGTCCGCCAGGGTCTTGGAGGCGGCCGGCTCGGCGCGTTCCTGCCCGTAACGCAGCGATTCGAGGCCCTGGCCCAGCATCAGGTTGAAGGCGTCGAGCAGCGATTGGTTGGGCCGTTTCTTGCCGATCTCAGCCATCATCAGCTCGAACAGGTCGAGGACATGGTCCGGAGCCCGGTTCAGCATCGCGGCCGAAAGCTCCGCCGCCGCGCCGGGGCGGCCGTGCGCGACCTCCTTGGCCAGGGCTTTTCCCATGTCGATCAGGGCTGCGCGAGGAATCATGCTGGTGGGTTCTTTCCCTTGATTGGCGGGGGCCGGGTCAGGCTATCGCACCAGCGGCAGACACGTCCACGGCGCAAGCCGCGCTCCCTCCGATCGGCAGGGGTGGGGCGCGGCCGACGCCGCGCCCCGTTCGTTGGGGTCAGCCGGCGGCGACCGCGACGTTGTCGAGCAGGCGGGTGGCGCCGAGGCGGGCGGCGGCGAGCAGCCGGGCCGGCCGGGTCGGCCGGTCGAGCGGGGCCAGCGTCTCGGCGTCGCGCAGCTCGAAATAATCCACCGCATCGAAGCCGGCGGCGCGCAGCTCCTCGACCGCCCGCGCGGTCAGCGTCGCCGCGTCGCCGCCCTGCTCCAACGCCCGGGCGGTGGTGTCGAGGCTGCGGAACAGCGCCGGGGCGACCGCCCGCTGTTCGGGGGTGAGGTAGGCGTTGCGCGACGACAGCGCCAGCCCGTCGGCCTCGCGCAGGATCGGGCAGCCGATCACCTCGACCGCGAGGTCGAGGTCGCGCACCAGCCGGCGGATCACCGCCAGTTGCTGGTAATCCTTCTCGCCGAACAGGGCGAAGTCGGGGCGGACCTGGAGCAGCAGCTTGGTCACCACCGTCGCCACCCCGGCGAAATGGCCGGGGCGGATCGCGCCGCACAGCCCCTCGGACAGGCCGGCGACGCTGACGGTGGTGGCGAATCCGGCCGGGTACATGTCGGTGACCTGGGGGGCGAACAGCAGGTGGCAGCCGGCCCCCGACAGCAGGGCGGCATCCTCGGCCTCGCGGCGGGGATAGCGTTCGAAATCCTCGTCCGGCCCGAACTGGGTCGGGTTGACGAACACCGACGCCACCACCCGGTCGGCGTGGTCCAGACCCTGGGCGATCAGGCTGAGATGGCCCTGGTGCAGGGCTCCCATGGTGGGGACCAGGGCGACCGCCAGACCCTGGTCGCGCCAGTAGCGCACCCGGGCGCGCAGGTCGGCGACGGCCCGGACGATATCGACCTCACGGCTCATGTCAGCAGGACTCCTTGCGGGGCAGGCCGAAGCAATGCTCCGGCCCGGGGAAGGTGCGGGCGCGCACCTCGGTGGCATAGGCCTCGGCGGCGGCACGGATGATCGGGCCGAGGTCGGCGTAACGCTTGACGAATTTCGGGGTGAAATCGTCGAACAGCCCGAGCACGTCGTCGATCACCAGCACCTGGCCGTCACAGGCGGCGGAGGCGCCGATGCCGATGGTCGGGATGGCGATTTCGGCGGTCAGGGCGTGGGCGACCGGCTCGACCGTGCCCTCGACCACCACGGCGAAGGCGCCGGCCTCGGCCACCGCGCGGGCGTCGTCGCGGATCCGGGTCGCCTCGTCCTCGCTGCGGCCCTGGGCGCGGAAGCCCCCGGCGGTATGGACCGCCTGCGGCATCAGGCCGATATGGCCCATCACCGGCACGCCGCGCTCGACCAGGAAGCGGATCGTCTCGGCCATCTCGCGCCCGCCTTCGAGCTTGACGGCGGCGCAGCCGGTTTCGGCCATCACCCGGGCGGCGTTACGGAAGGCCTGGGCCGGGCTTTCCTGGTAGCTGGCGAAGGGCAGGTCGATCACCACGCAGGCTTTGCGCGACGCGTTCACCACCGCCCGGCCGTGGGCGATCATCATGTCCAGCGTCACCGCCAGGGTGGTTTCGAGCCCATAGACCACCATCCCCAGCGAATCGCCCACCAGCAGGATGTCGCACACCGGGTCGAGCAGCCGGGCGATCGGCGCGGTATAGGCGGTCAGCACCACCAGCGGCTCGGCCCCCTTGCGGGCGCGGATGTCGCGGGTGGTGATCCGCCGTTGGGTGCTGTGTCTGCTCACTGCGAAGACTCCCTCGTCTGATCGTTGCGCCCCGGGGGCGGCGGCGGGTCGTCGTCGTCGAACAGGATGCGCTGGGCCGCCCCGTCCAGGTCGTCGAACTGCCCCGACCGCAGTGCCCAGAGGAAGCCGGCCAGTCCGAGCAGCCCGAGCGACAGCGCCAACGGGATCAGCAGCAGCAGGATGTCCACGGGTCACCGCCTTCCGCCGGACAGACGCAGGGCGTTAAGGATTACTAGCAGCGACGAGGCGGACATGGCAATCGCCGCGAACAGCGGGGTCAACTGCCCGGAAACCGCCACCGGCACCGCCAGCAGGTTATAGGCGAGGGCGAAGGCGAGGTTCTGCGCCACCAGCCGCCGCGCGGCGCGGGCCACCCCCACCGCCTCGGCCACCGCGTCGAGCCGGCCGCCCTGGAACACCAGATCGGCGGCGGCGCGGGCGATGTCGGCGCCGCGCGCCGGGGCGATCGACACCAGCGCCGCCGCCAGCGCCGGGGCGTCGTTGATGCCGTCGCCGACCATCAGCACCCGCTTGCCGGCGCGGGAGAGTTCGTCCAGCCGCGTCCCCTTGGCCGCCGGGGTCTGGCCGGCGCGCCAGTCGTCGATGCCGAGCTGTGCCGCCAGCGGCCCGGCCACCGAGGGGCGGTCGCCCGACAGCAATTCGAGACCGAATCCCATCTGGCGCAGGCGGGCGAGGGTGGCGGCGGCGTCGGCGCGGGGCGGGTCGACGAAGCGGAAGCGGACCGGGGGGTGGCCTGGGCGGGTCAGCCACACCTCGGGACCTGGCGGGGCTGCCGCCCCGCGCCCCGCCTGGAGGCTGGCGCCTCCAGACCTCTGCTCTTTTTGAAAAAAAAGGGGGTCCGGGGCATCGCCCCGGTTGGGTTCGGGCGAAAGCCCGACGAAGCCACGCTGGCCAAGCCGGCTGCCGTCGGCCGCTTCGATCCCCTGGCCCGCCACCTCGCGCAGACCGGCCGCCGGCGGCGCGGCGGGAAAGGCGCGGGCCAGCGGATGCGTCGAGCCGGCCGCCAGCGCCGCCGCCGCCGCGCGGTCGTCGTCGCTCCAGCCGTCGGATTCGATCAGGCGGGGCTGGCCCTCGGTCAGGGTGCCGGTCTTGTCGAACACCGCGTGGTCGGCGGCGGCCAGCCGTTCCAGCGCGGTAGCCGACTTGATCAGGATGCCCCGGCGCAGCAGCCGGCCGGCGGCGATCACCTGCACCGCCGGCACCGCCAGGGCCAGGGCGCAGGGGCAGGTGACGATCAGCACCGACACCGCGATCAGCAAAGCCGGCTGCCAGTCCAGCCCGCCCAGCAGGGTCCAGCCGGCAAAGGTCGCCAGCGCGGCGAGATGGACCACCGGGGCGTACCAGCGCGCCACCCGCTCGGCCAGGGCGACGTGGCGGGCGCGGCCCTGCTCCGCCGCCTCGGTCAGGCGGACGATCTCGGCCAGCACGGTGGCGTCGCCGACCGCGCTGACGGTCAGGCGCAACGGCGCGGTCAGGTTGAGGCTGCCGGCCTGCACCGCCCGGCCCGGCCCGACCGGCACCGGCAGGCTTTCCCCGGTCAGGCGGGATTCGTCGAGGTCGGACACGCCCTCGGTGACGGTGCCGTCGATGCCGATCCGCTCGCCCGCCGCCACCAGCACCGTCTCGCCCACCCGCACCCGGCCGGGTGCCACCAGCCGGCGGCCGCCATCGGGGTCGAGCACCAGCACGGCGCGGGCCTCCAGTCGCAGCAGGTCGGCCACCGCCGCCCGCGCCCGGCCGCGCGCCCGGGCATCAAGGGTGCGGCCGATCAGCAGGAAGAACAGCAGCGACACCGCCGAATCGAAATAGGCATGCGGGCCGCCGCCGATGGTCTCGACCAGACTCATCGCCGTGGTCAGCACCACGCCGAGGGTGATCGGCACGTCCATGTTGGTGTGGCCGGCCCGCAGCGCCCGTCCCGCCGAGGCGGCGAACGGGCGCAGGCCGAAGGCGATCGCCGGCAGCGCCACCAGCGCCGACAGCCAGTGCAGCAGATCGCGGGTCGCCGGCCCCATCCCCTGGGCGGCGCCGGCCCACACCGACACCGACAGCAGCATCACGTTGCCGGCGGCGAAGCCGGTCACCGCCAGCGCGGTCAGCAGCCCGCGCAGGTGCCGGCGGTCGGCCTGATCGAGTTGGTCGGGGTCGAACGGCACCAGCCGGTAGCCGACCGCCCGTACCGGAGCGAGCAGGGGGGTCGGGCTCGTCTCGGCCGGGCGGAAGCGCAGGGTCAGCCGGCGGGTGGTCAGGTTGACCCGTGCCGCCACCACCCCGGGCTGGCGCACCAGCAGGGATTCGATCAGCCAGACGCAGGCGCCGCAGGTGACCCCCTCGGCCAGCAGGGTCAGGCTCGCCGTGCCGTCGCCCTGGTCGCGCACCGCGTCGGACAGGTCCTCTTCCGGCAGCCCGGATTCGGGGCGCGGGGCCAGGGTGCCGGCGGTCCGGGCGCGGCGGTAATAGGAGTCGAGCCCGGCCGCGCCGATCAGGGCATGGGCGGCGGCGCAGCCGGCACAGCAGAATTCCCCCTCTCCCGCTTTCGCCCCGGCCAGCGGCGCACCGCAATGCCGGCAGACGGGGGCGGCGGTCACGGCAGGAAGAAGCGGCGGAAGGTCTGGTAGGGGGCGCCCCGGCCGGTTGCTTCCGCACGCAGATCCCATTGACCGGCCTGGGGCAGCGGCACGATCGCGGCATGGGCGCCGGGACCGGAGGGGTTGAGCACCGCCTCGCGGGCGAGGTCGGGGCCGGTCGGCCGGGTCAGCCGCACCCGCACCGTCAGCCCCTCGATCGGGCGGCCGTCGCGGTCGCGGTAGGTCTGGGCGATCACCGCGCCGGTGCCGTCGGGAACCGGCTCGATCACCGTCTCGACGATCCAGCCCAGTTCCTCCTGTCGCCGCGCCGCCTCCAGCACCTGATTGGCGATCAGCCCGCGCTCGTAGGGGTGATCGACGGTGATGCCGGGAAAGCTGCGGTTGGCCAGCACCACCAGCGACAGGTTGACCGCCACCACCACCGCGAAGGCGCCGACGAAGATGTAGGGATACCACCAGCCGGGGCGACGCGGTTCACTCATCGGTCGGGTCCGACGAACAGCGATTCGGTGCGGATCTCGCGGCCGTCGGCGCGGTCGCGCAGCACGAAGGTCAACGGCAGCCGCCGGCCGGTGGCGGCGGCGGCGGTGACGAACACGGTGAAGCTGCCGACCGAATCCGCCGCCACCTTCAGCGGCGGGCCACCGCCGATCACCGACAGCCGGGTGCCGTCCAGCCCCTCGACGGCAAGATCGAACCAGCGGTCGCGTCGCACCATGTTCTGCACCTTCAGCACATAGCCATTGCGGATCGAGCCGTCGGACAGCCGGACATACAGCAGCGCCCGCTCGTGCAGCACCGTCAGTTCGGTGGTGGTGCGCGCCGACAGCGACCAGCCGATCAGCCCGATCGACACAGCAAGAATCGCGCCGTAGACCAGGGTGCGCGGCCGCACCAGCCGCCGCCGCGCCGGGGCGCCGGCGGCGCGCGCCGCCTGACTGGCGATCGAATCCCACGAAATCAGACCGCGCGGCAGCCGAGCCCGGTCCATCATCGCGTCGCAGGCGTCGATGCACAGGCCGCAGCCGATGCAGCCGAGTTGCGAGCCGTCGCGGATGTCGACTCCGGTCGGGCAGACCGCGACGCACATCCGGCAGTCGATGCAATGGCCGCGCCCCGCGAAGCTCTGGCCGCGCCGCCAGTAGCCGCGCGGCTCGCCCCGCCACGGCTCGTAGGCGACGATCA
>JBDLVO010000225.1:0-10084 GCA_039804805.1 Pseudomonadota bacterium | reverse complement strand
GGCCCGGCTCATGGCTGGACGATCTCCTTGACGTTGGAAACCACCCGGGCCTTGAACGGGCAGGGGCTGACCTTCTGTCCCGCGACCTCGCAGGTCTGGGGATAGCCATAGGGGCTGTCGGCCGTCAGTTCGAGCCGGTCGGGCCGCATCACGCAGGAATAGAGCCGCTCGACGCTGGCCTTGGGAGCGATGCCGCTGGTCGAAACCAGCCATGCGTCAAGCACCTGCCCCTTGAGGCTGCTGGTGAACTTGCCGGCGAAGCCGATCGGCAGCGGGGTGTGGTTGTCGATCACCACCCGGATACGGCAGCCGCGCTTTTCCACCATGCCGGGGCTGACGAAGGTCCAGACGCTGACCACCACCTCGCCCGGCACGGTGTCGGGCCCCCCGCCCTCGGCCCGGGCCGGCACGGCGGCCGGCGGCGCCAGCATCAGCGCGAAGACGGCGACAAGCGGGAGCAGGCGGCGGTGGATCGTCATGCAAGAAGGGTAAAAGGGAGCCGCCCTCGGCACAAGCGCCGAATCCATCCGCCCTTGCCGTTGGCAAGGCCCTGTCACACATCTGCCTTATCTGGTATCGATGCCGCGCCCGCGCCGGGGCGCGAGCGGACACCGACGGAGACCTCCCCAAATGCTGCTTCGCCTGTTTCAGTCCCTGATGCCGCGAGAAGAGCGGTTCGTCGACTTTTTCTCCGCCCATGCCCTCAAGGTCCAGGAAGCGGCCGGCGCGCTGGAGGATCTGATGGCCGACGGGGCGGACATGGTGCTCCACCACCGCCGGATCTGTACCGTCGAGGGCGAGGCCGACGCCATCACCCGCAAGACCCTCCAGGCGCTGCACCGCAGCTTCATCACTCCGTTCGACCGCGACCAGATCCACCGCCTGATCACCGCGATGGACAACACCGTCGATGGGATCGAGGACGTCGCCCAGCGGGTCGATGTCTATGGGGTGCGCGATTTCAGCCCCGACATGCGCGATTTCGCCGCCGGCATCTCCGCCTGCGCCCGCCTGCTGGCCGAGGCGATCCCGATGATGCGCCAGATCACCCGCAACGCCGAGACCATCAATCAGTTGTGCGAGGAGATCGGCCGCCAGGAAAGCATCGCCGACCAGCGCCAGCGCGAGGGCCTGCGCGCCTTGTTCGCCAGCGAACGCGACCCGGTGCGGTTGATCGCCCGCAAGGAACTCTACCAGCGACTGGAGAAGGTCACCGACCGCTTCGACGACGTCGCCAACGTGATCGAAACCATCGTCATCGAACAGGTCTGACCCCGATGGAAGCCGCGGTCGCTTTGCCGGTGATCTGGGCGCTGGTGCTGGTCGCCCTGACCTTCGATTTCCTCAACGGCCTGCATGACGCGGCCAACTCGATCGCCACCGTGGTCTCGACCCGGGTGCTGTCGCCGAAATACGCGGTGGCCTGGGCCGCCTTCTTCAACACCGTCGCCCTGCTGGTGTTCGCCCCCCACGTCGCCGCCACCATCGGCACCGGCATCGTCGCCCCGGCGCTGATGGACAGCCATGTGGTGTTCGGCGCCCTGGCCGGAGCGATCCTGTGGAACATCCTGACCTGGGCGCTGGGGATCCCCTCCTCCAGCTCCCACGCCTTGATCGGCGGGCTGGCCGGGGCCGGCATCGCCAAGGGCGGCGGCGACGCCCTGGTCGCCTCGGGCTTCATCAAGGCCGGCTCGGCGATCGTGCTGTCGCCGCTGATCGGGCTGATCCTGGCGATGCTGCTGACCCTGGCGGTGTCGTGGGCCTGCCGCCGCTCGACCCCGTTCGCGGTCGATCGCCGCTTCCGTGTCCTCCAGTTCTTCTCGGCGGCGATGTACTCGCTCGGCCATGGCGGCAACGACGCCCAGAAGACGATGGGGATCATTGCCGTGCTGCTGTTCAGCCAGGGGCTGCTCGGGCCGGAATTCCACATCCCGGTCTGGGTGGCGGTGGTCTGTCAGTTGGCGATGGGGCTCGGCACCCTGCTGGGCGGCTGGCGGATCGTCAAGACGATGGGCTCGAAGATCACCGACCTCAAGCCGGTGCAGGGCTTCTGCGCCGAAACCGGCGGCGCCATCACCCTGTTCACCGCCACCTGGGCCGGGGTGCCGGTCTCGACCACCCACACCATCACCGGCGCGATCGTCGGCGTCGGCGCCGCCCGCAAGCTGTCGGCGGTGCGCTGGAACATCGCCGCCAACATCGTGGTGGCCTGGGTGATCACCATCCCCGCCGCCGCCAGCGTCGGCGCCGGGGCGTGGTGGCTGTCGCGCTTCCTCTGGTAGGACGCAAGACCAAGCTGCGGGGAGGGACCCTCACCGCAGCTTGGTTAGGCCCAAGGGGCCGCGCGCCTCGTGGCGCGAAAGCCAAGGGGCCCGGCGCTTGAGGGAGCGGGGATCGGGTCCGATCACCGCGGCTTGGCATAAAGGACGCGGGCGCTGCCCGCACCCGCCAGGGGCCGGAAGGCCCCTGGACCCCGGGCCTAAGCCTCGTCGGGCGCGGACGAGGTGTCGTGCTTGACCCGATCGTCGGGCAGCGCCTTGCCGGAAATGCGGAAATAGGTCATCTCGGCGATGTTGGTGGCGTGGTCGCCGATCCGCTCCAGGTTCTTGGCGATGAACAGCAGGTGACTGCACGAGGTGATGTTGCGCGGATCCTCGATCATGTAGGTCAGGATCTCGCGGAACAGCGCCGAATGGATCTCGTCGAGATCGCGGTCGCGCTCGCGCACCGCGACGGCGCGGGCCGAATCCGAGGTCAGGTAGGCGTCGAGCACGTCCTTGACCATCCCCAGCGCCTCGCGCCCGAGCCGGCCGACCGAGCGCACCTGCGCCACCGCCGGCGCCTGATTCAACACCAGCGAGCGCTTGGCGACGTTGGCGGCCAGATCGCCGATCCGCTCGATCTCGCCGCCGATCTTCAGCGCGGTGACCGCCGTGCGCAGGTCGTCGGCCAGCGGGCCGCGCAGGGCGAGGACGCGGATCACCTGCTCGTTGATGAAGACATCGATCTCGTCGATGCGCGAATCCTCGCTCACCACCCGGCTGGCCTGTTCGCTGTCGCGGGTCTCCAGCGCCTCGATCGCGGCGGCGAGCTGGGCTTCGGCCAGGCCGCCCATCCGCGCCACCGCGTCGGTCAGCTTGCCCAGTTCGACGTCGAAGGATTTGACGATGTGCTGCTCGCCGATGCTCATGCCTGTATCGCCCCTCAGCCGAACCGGCCGGTAATGTAGCCCTGGGTCAGTTCGTGGACCGGCGCGGTGAACACCTGCTCGGTCGCTCCCACCTCGACGATGGTGCCGAGATGGAAAAAGGCGGTGACCTGGGACACCCGCGCCGCCTGTTGCATGGAATGGGTCACGATGACGATGGTGAAGCGATCGCGCAAGGAATCGATCAACTCCTCGACCTTGGCGGTGGCGATCGGGTCGAGCGCCGAACAGGGCTCGTCCATCAGGATCACCTCGGGGCCGACCGCGATGGCGCGGGCGATGCACAGGCGCTGCTGCTGGCCGCCCGACAGGCCGGTGCCCTTGGCGTCGAGCCGGTCCTTGACCTCGCCCCACAGCCCGGCCTGTTCCAGGCTCGACTGCACCAGCGCGTCCATTTCCTCGCCCTCGGCCACCCGGCGCATCAGGCGCGGGCCGAAGGCGACGTTGTCGTAGATCGACTTCGGGAACGGATTGGGCTTCTGGAACACCATCCCGACGCGCGAGCGCAGCAGCACCGGGTCGATCGCCCCCGGGCCGTAGAGCGGCTCGCCGTCGAGCGTCACCTCGCCCTCGACCCGGGCGCCGACGATGGTGTCGTTCATCCGGTTGAGGCAGCGCAGGAAGGTCGATTTGCCGCAGCCGGAGGGGCCGATCAGCGCGGTGACCCGTCCGGCGGGGATGTCGAGATCAACGGTCTTGAGGGCGAGTTTTCCGTCATAGCGCACGGCCAGGCGACGGGCGGTCATCTTGGAGGCGGGGGCCCCTGGATCGGGCATACGGGAGTCCTTCTGGTCCGCGCGGAAACGATGGTAGCGCCGGTTATAACCGGCGCCGACCCGGACGCAATTCGAAAAAGGTGAAGGATTCGTGGCAAAATGAGCGGAGGATCACCCCCGCCCCGCCTTGCCTTGGGCGCGGCCACGCCCCATTATGACCCACACGATGAAATCCGCCCAGCCGCGCCCGCGCCGGCGCACCGCCCCTGCCTCCACCGAGCCGCCGCCCGAGACCCGTCGGTGCGACCACCCTGGTTGCGACCAGTCGGCCGACTATCGCGCCCCGCGCTCCCGTGACAATCTGACAGAATATTACTGGTTCTGTCTCGATCATGTTCGCGCCTACAATTCGACCTGGGATTATTATGCCGGGATGGCGCCGGACGAGATCGAGGCCGAACTGCGCCGGGATTCGACCTGGCAGCGCCCGACCTGGCCGCTGGGGCGGCAGGGCACCGGCCGCCGCTTCGCCTTCGCCTTCGCCGACCCGTTCGAGCTGTTCGGCGACGAGGAGGCCGAGGCCGCCCGCCCGGCCGCGCCCCCCAGCCCCGAGGAAGAGGCGATGGGCGTGCTGGCGCTGACCCCGCCCTTGACCCACGACCGCCTCAAGGCGCGCTACAAGGAACTGGTCAAGCGCCACCATCCCGACGCCAATGGCGGCGACAAGGAGGCGGAGGAGCGCTTCAAGCGCATCAACCAAGCCTACAACACCCTCAAATCCAGCCTGGACCTTCCTTAAGACGGCCGCGCCGCCGGCCCGGGCCGTTTCCCCTCGAGGACATCGCATGACCGCCAAAGCCCAGACCCCGTTCGCCTCGGACCACCCGATGGCCGAGCCCGACATCGAGATTTCCGCCCGCGAGGTGTTCGGCCTCGATTGCGACATGACGGTGCCCGCCTTCAGCCTGGGCAGCGAGCACGTGCCCGATCTCGACCCGACCTACCGCTTCGACCCCGACACCACCCGCGCCATCCTGGCCGGTTTCGCCCATAACCGCCGGGTGATGATCCAGGGCTATCACGGCACCGGCAAATCGACCCACATCGAACAGGTGGCGGCGCGGCTGAACTGGCCCTGCATCCGCATCAACCTCGACAGCCATGTCAGCCGGATCGACCTGATCGGCAAGGACGCGATCGTGCTGAAGGACGGCCAGCAGATCACCGAGTTCCGCGAGGGGATCCTGCCCTGGGCGTTGCAGCATCCCTGCGCCCTGGTGTTCGACGAATACGATGCCGGTCGCCCCGACGTGATGTTCGTGATCCAGCGGGTGCTGGAGGTCGAGGGACGGCTGACCCTGCTCGACCAGAACCGGGTGATCCGGCCGCATCCGGCCTTCCGCCTGTTCGCCACCGCCAATACCGTCGGCCTCGGCGACACCACCGGGCTCTATCACGGCACCCAGCAGATCAACCAGGGCCAGATGGACCGCTGGAACATCGTCGCCACCCTCAATTATCTCGAGCACGAGGTCGAATGCGCCATCGTGGTGGCCAAGCTGCCCGAGTTCGACACCGCCGAGGGCCGCGATCTGGTGTCGAAGATGGTGATGGTGGCCGATCTCAGCCGCACCGGTTTCATGAACGGCGACATCTCGACGGTGATGAGCCCGCGCACGGTGATCACCTGGGGCGAGAACATCCGCATCTTCGGCGACAAGGCGGAGGCCTTCCGCCTGACCTTCCTCAACAAATGCGACGAGATCGAGCGGCCGGTGCTGGCGGATTACTACCAGCGTTGCTTCGGCGAGGAGCTGGCCGAGGGTCCGGCGCGGCGGCTGGCCTGAGGCGATGGCGTTCCCCCCCCAGCGCGGTGACGGCCCGCCCCCGCGCGGCGAATCCGCCCGGCTCGGCCCCGGCGGCGAGGAAAGCCCGGCCGAGCTGATCCGCCGCACCACCGCCGCCACCCTGCGGGCGATCGCCGGCCATGCCGGCGTCGAGGTCGAATACGGCGTCGGCCAGGGCCGGGTGCGCGGCAGCGAGGTGCGCCTGCCCGCGCCGCCCCGCACCGTGCTGGCCGCCGATCTGGCCCGGCTGCGCGGCACCGCCGATCAGGTGGCGCTGCGGCTGCGTTATCACGACGACGCGCTGCATCTGCGCCGCCTGCCGCGCCAGGCCGACGCCCGCGAGGTCTTCGAGGCGGTCGAGCAGGCCCGGGTCGAGGCGCTCGGCACCAGGCGGATGGCCGGGGTCGCCGCCAATCTGACCGAATTGCTGGAAGCCCGCATCCAGGCCGAGGGGCTCGACCGCGTCACCCGGCGCGATCAGGTGCCGCTGGCCGAGGCGGTGGCCCTGATCGCCCGCGAACGCTTCGCCGGGCTGGCCCCGCCCGCCTCGGCCCGCGCCGCGGTCGAGCTGTGGCGGGCCGAGATCGAGGCCAAGGCCGGGCCGGCACTCGACCGCCTCGTCCCCCTGCTCGGCGATCAGGCCTCGTTCGCCCGCGGCCTCGACGATCTGCTGCGCCAGCTCGAGATCGGCGGCGAGGCCGGCGCCGACGGCGAGGAGACCGGCGAGAGCGAAGACGGCGCCGAACAGCCCGAGGCCGGCCCCGGCAGCGAGGAGGGCGAGGGCGGCGACAGCGGCGACGGCAGCCCGCCCGACAGCCCGGGCGACACCGAGGCCCCCGGCTCGGCCGGCGAGCCCGGCGACGACGAGGCCGGCGACGCCGGCGACGAGATGATGCTGTCCGGCGCCGGGCTCGACCAGCCGGGCGGGCCGTCGCGCCGGCGCGGCGACACCGCCACCGACCCGGGCGAGGCCCCCTACCGCGCCTACACCACCCGGTTCGATCAGGTGATCGGGGCCGAGGCTTTGTGCGATTCCGACGAACTGACCCGGCTGCGCGGCCAGCTCGACCAGCATCTGTCCCGCCTGCAGGGGGTGGTGGCGCGGCTGGCCAACCGGTTGCAGCGCAAGCTGATGGCCCAGCAGACCCGCTCCTGGGCGTTCGATCTGGAGGAGGGGATGCTCGACACCGGCCGGCTGGCCCGGGTGGTGGTCAACCCGACCCAGTCGCTGTCGTTCAAGATCGAAAAGGAAACCGACTTCCGCGACACGGTGGTCAGCCTGCTGATCGACAATTCCGGCTCGATGCGCGGCCGGCCGATCACCGTGGCGGCGATGAGCGCCGACATCCTCGCCCGCACGCTGGAGCGCTGCGGGGTCAAGGTCGAGGTGCTCGGCTTCACCACCAAGGCCTGGAAGGGCGGCGAGGCGCGCGAGGCCTGGACCAATGCCGGCAAGCCGGCCAATCCCGGCCGGCTCAACGATCTGCGCCACATCGTCTACAAGGCGGCCGACGCGCCGTGGCGGCGGGTGCGCCGCAACCTCGGCCTGATGCTGCGCGAGGGCATCCTCAAGGAGAACATCGACGGCGAGGCGCTGCTGTGGGCGCATGAGCGGCTGCTCGGCCGCCCCGAGACCCGCCGCATCCTGATGGTGATCTCCGACGGCGCCCCGGTCGATGATTCGACCCTGTCGGCCAATCCCGGCAACACCCTTGAAAAGCATCTGCGCGAGGTGATCGCCCAGATCGAGACCCGCTCGCCGGTCGAACTGGTGGCGATCGGCATCGGCCACGACGTCACCCGCTATTACCGCCGCGCCGTCACCCTGATGGACGCCGAGGAACTGGGGGGAACGATGATGATCCAGCTCGCCGATCTGTTCGACGAACGCCCCGCCGGGGCCGATCGGCGAATCCGGTAGACAGAAGAAAAGCAGCGGGTGATTCTACCTCAATGGTCGTGTTGCCGCGCCCCCGGATCGTCCTCGCCATCGTCGCCGTCCTGATCCTGCTGGGCGGGGTCGGCGGATTGGTGGCGTTGTCGTGGCTTGATCGCGAGGCCACCCTCGCCGAAGCCAACGACCGGCTGCGTCTGCTGTCGCGGCTGGGCGAAAGCCATGTCGAGGCGCTGCGCCGCAGCGGCCAGGAACTGGCGGCGCGGATCGGCGAACGCTACCTCGCCCAGCCCGCCCCCGCCACCTTCCGCCCCTGGCTGGAGGAACAACTCGACAACATCCCCCATGTCGAGGCGATCGAGATCCGCGCCGAGGACGGTACGGTGCTGTTCGCCACCGACCACACCGCGCCGCTCAGCCCGGACGAAAACGCCGACCTGCGCGCGGCGCTGGCCCGGCCGGGCCAGCCGGTGATCGGGCTGATCGGCCCCGAATCCCGCCCGGGCGAACACAGCCCGGTGCTGACGACGGCCTTCCCCGAGACACGAGGCCCCCGCCATGTGCTGGTGCGGCTGCTGATCTCGCCGGCCTATTTTTCCGAGTTGTATCACGGCCTCAACCTGCCAGCCGGGGCGGTGTTCACCGTGCTGCGCCGCGACGGCATCCTGGTGTCGCGCAACCCGCCGCTGCCCACCCGGATCCGGCTGTCCCCCACCACCCCGCCGTTCCAGCGCTACGCCGAGGCGCCGGCCGGGCTCTATCGCGCCCCCTCGGTGGTCGACGGGCTCGAACGCCTGTTCAGCTACCGCACCCTGCCCGAACTCGATCTGGTGGTCAGCGTCGGCCTGCCGGTCGACCGGGTGTTCCAGGGCTGGCGCACCCGCACCCAGAATTCGACCGCGCTGGGGGCGGTGGCGCTGCTGTTCCTGCTCGGCCTGACCGCGGTGGCCGACGAGAGCATGCGCCATGAATCCCGGCTGCTGCGCTCGATCAAGCAGAAGGCCGACGAACTCGCCGCCGCTCTGGCCGACAAGGACGTGCTGTTCCAGGAAGTGCATCACCGGGTCAAGAACAACCTTCAGGTGATCTCCAGCCTGCTGACGATGCAATCCTTGCATGTGCGCGACGAGGTGGCCCGCAACACCCTGAAGGACGCGCTCGACCGCATCCATTCGATGGGGCTGGTCCATCAGACCCTCTACGAGCGCAATCTGGCTGCCAATGTCGATCTCGCCAGCTATTTCGGCCGCCTCGCCGAGGCGCTGGCCGGCAGCTATGGCGGCGGCAAGGGCGGGGCCGGGGTGACGGTCGAGGTCGAGGTCAGCGGCAGCCTCGAACTGGAACGGGCGGTGCCGCTCGGCATGTTGACCAACGAGGCGCTGTCCAACGCGCTGAAACACGCCTTCACCGAGGGGCGTCACGGCATGGTGCGGGTGGCGCTGCATTGCCGGAGCGGGACGTGGCGGCTGACGGTCGAGGATGACGGCTGCGGCATCGCCAGCGAACCGGGCCGGGGCATCGGCCTCGGCCTGATCCGCGCCCTGGCTCGCCAGCTTGGCGGCACGGTGACGATCACCCCGGGCGAAGGCAGCGGCACCCGGGTCGCGGTCCAATTCCCGGCCTGAGCCGGCCCAACCCGCCAGAACAGAATTTTTCCCTATCGGGGCCTCCGCCGTGCCCGGCCCGGCCTCGCCCGTCCGGCACGGAAGGCGGCAGGGCCGGCAATCCAGGCGTTCACGAGGCCAGGCGTTCGCCGGGACGGGGAAGACCGGGGCGCCACCCGCGACGGGTGTTTATTCCTGATGCGAAAATATACGAACTGCGAGACGATCTTCCCATGCTGAAGCATGGCGACATCTGGGCCGCCATTGATGCCCTGGCCCGCGACCACGGACTCACCGCTTCGGCGTTGGCCCGGAAGGCCGGGCTTGACCCCACCACCTTCAACAAGAGCAAGCGGATCACCCGCGAGGGCAAGGCGCGCTGGCCCTCGACCGAAAGCGTCGCCAAGGTGCTCGACGCCACCGGGGCCAGCCTGACCCGCTTTCTCGGCTATATCGAAACCAATGGCGGCGGCCCGGCCCGCCCGGTCGCCACCCTGCCGCTGCTGGGCTTCGCCCAGGCCGGCGACCAGGGGATGTTCGACGAATCCGGCCTGCCGACCGGCGGCGGCTGGGACGAGATCCCCTTTCCCGACATCCGCGATCCCCACGCCTATGCGCTGGAGGTCAGCGGCGATTCGCTCGAACCGCTGTTCCGCGACGGCGACGTGATGGTGGTGTCGCCCTCGGCCAATGTCCGCCGGGGCGACCGGGTGGTGGTCCGCACCACCGGCGGCGAGATGCTGGTCAAGCAACTGATCCGGCTGACCGCGCGGCGGGTCGAACTGGCGGCGATCAGCCCCCCCCATCCCGGCCGC
>JBDLVO010000224.1:0-7003 GCA_039804805.1 Pseudomonadota bacterium | reverse complement strand
CGGCGAGGCGGGCGCCGTCGCCGATCTGGTGGGTGTGGCCCTCGGCCGGGCGATGCGACAAAGTGTGGCCGTGAAAGCCGATCGCCCCGATCTCGGCGGCGCCGATCCCGGCCTGATCGAGCAGGCAGGCCACCGCGTCGGCATGGAGGTCGGTCATCGCCCGTTCGGCCTGGGCCACCCCTTCGCCCGCCACCGCCGCCCGCCGCAGCGCGGCGCGCAGATCGGCGGGATAAGGCAGGGTCAGACCGGGGCCGCAGCGCGACACCGTTTCACCGTCGGTTTCGATCAAGGCGGCATCGATGCCGTCGAGCGAGGTGCCGCTCATCAGTCCCAGCGCCAGCATCGCGAGCCTCCCGGGGCAGTCAGGTCGTTTCCCCCCCGCATTGAGAAGGGATCCCGAGTGTGATAAACGAGCGGGCTTCCGGCAGCAAGCGGATCAGCCCCGATGACCTCCCCCACCTCGGAATTCCTCCGCGTCGTCACCGAACGCGGCTACCTTCACCAATGTACCGACCTCGCCGGCCTCGACCGGCGGCTGAACGACGGCCCGGCCACCGGCTATATCGGCTTCGACGCCACCGCGCGCAGCCTGCATGTCGGCTCGCTGATGCAGATCATGCTGCTGCGCTGGTGGCAGAAGACCGGCAACAAGCCGATCGTGCTGATGGGCGGCGGCACCACCCGCATCGGCGACCCGACCGGGCGCGACGAGGCGCGCAAGATGCTGACCGACGCCGACATCGCCGCCAACATCGCCGGCATCCGCACCGTGTTCGACCGCTACCTCGCCTTCGGCGACGGCCCGACCGACGCGGCGATGGTCAACAACGCCGACTGGCTCGACCAGATCAACTACATCGCCTTCCTGCGCGATTACGGCCGCCATTTCACCATCAACCGCATGCTGACCTTCGATTCGGTCAAGCTGCGGCTGGAGCGTGAGCAGGCGATGACCTTCCTGGAATTCAATTACATGATTCTCCAGGCCTACGATTTCGCCGAGCTGTGGCACCGGCGCGGCTGCGCGTTGCAGATGGGCGGCTCCGACCAGTGGGGCAACATCGTCAACGGGGTCGAACTGGGCCGCCGGCTGCATCAGGCCGAACTGTTCGGGCTGACCAGCCCGCTGCTGACCACCAGTTCGGGCGCCAAGATGGGCAAGACCGCCAACGGGGCGGTGTGGCTCAACGCCGACATGCTGTCGCCGTGGGAATTCTGGCAGTACTGGCGCAACACCGACGACGCCGATGTCGGCCGTTTCCTGCGGCTCTACACCGAACTGCCGCTCGACGAGATCGCCCGGCTGGAGCGGCTCCAGGACGCCGAGATCAACGAGGCCAAGAAGATCCTCGCCAACGCGGTGACCACCCTGGCCCACGGCGCCGAGGCCGCCGCCGCCGCCGCCGAGACCGCGCGCCAGACCTTCGAGCAGGGCACCGCCGCCGCCTCGCTGCCGACCGTCGATCTGCCCGCCGCCGAACTGGCGGCCGGGCTGCCCGCCTTCGCCCTGCTGGTCAAGGCCGGGCTGGTCGCCAGCAACGGCGAGGCCAAGCGGCTGATCAAGGGCGGCGGCGCCCGCCTCAACGACGCCGCCCTCCAGGACGAAACCCAGGCGGTGACCCCGGCCGACCTGCGCGACGGCGTGCTGAAGCTCGCCGCCGGCAAGAAGCGGATCGTGCTGGTCAGGCCGGTCTGAGCGAAGCAGACCGGAAACGGCGCCCGCGCGACGCGGGCGCCGGACGCCTCAACCGAGGCGCAGGCCGAATTCGTCGGACAGCAGCGGCAGCAGGGCGCGGGCGGGGTCGCGGGTGGAAACCCAGGCGCCGCCGTTCCACAGGAAATGGTGGGCGCCGCTCTTGGGCGAGGCCACCCAGATCTCGCGCGCCGCGCTCTGCTTGTTGATCACCCAGGTCGCATCGTCGCTCAGGCTGACGGTCAGCACCCCGCTTTCGTAATCGACGTCGGCATCGTCGCGACCGTCCTCGATCGCCACCGACAGGCGTTCCAGCAACGGATCGGCCAGGGCGGCGAATTGGCTCTCATCAAGGCTCATCCGGTCCTCCTTCGGGGCAAGGGGGCATCATGCTACCCCGGAGCCGCCCCCGGCGGTCAAGGATCGCTTGCACCGACCGGGCGTTTTGGTTATAGAGGCGCCTTCGATTTGCGGAGCACCTGGTCATGAAGGACAACATTCATCCCGACTACCACGAGATCAACGTGGTGATGACGGACGGCAGCGAGTTCAAAACCCGCTCGACCCTCGGCAAGGAAGGCGAGACCATTCGGCTCGATATCGACCCGAAGTCGCATCCGGCCTGGACCGGCGTGCATCGTCTGGTCGACAGCGGCGGGCAGCTCGCCAAGTTCAAGAAGCGGTTCGACGGTTTCGGCATCAAGTCGAGCACCTGAGCCTGCCCGGCAAACGCCGGGTTCTCCGGCCGGCCGCTCTGCCGGCCGGCCCGCTTTGCGGTGGACTTCGCCTCCGGTTAAGGTTAGAGCAGGGTCGTGACCGGCCGATCGGATGGCCGGACTCCTGACCGATGCGGCTGGGGCGCGATGATCATCGTCCATTTCGAGGTCTATGTTCTCGAACCTCAGGGATGGGTTCTCCACGCCCGCTTTCCCCGTGCCGACCGTGACGAGGCGCTGAGCGAGGCCTACCAGCTCGAAAGCAACTCCGGTCTGCGCGTCAAGGTTCTGCGCGAGACCTACAACACCGACGACAACAGCTTCAGCGAGGCCGAGGTCTACACCAGCCGGCGTGACCTCCCGCCGCGCAAGCCGGCCGCGCCGAGCGGCGCTACTCCGGCGCCGCGCCCCCGTGGCCGGGCCGCCCCCCTACCCCGGGCGGCGCGGCGCCCGGCGGAAGACGGCGGCCATGACAGCATCGCCAGCGCCGCCGCGGTGCTGATCCGCCTGACCCTGATCCTGCTGGTGGGCGTCGGCGTCGGCCTGCTCGCCCTCAAGATCCTGCCGGCGGTGATCCTCAAGCTGTACGAGTTCGGCTTCCGCATCACCCCCGAGGGCTACAGCCAGTTGCTGGCCGGGGTGTTCGTGTCGGTGGTGATCCTGGTGACGGTGCCGCTCGGCCTGCGCTTCCTGCCGACCCACGCCTTGCTGCCGGACCGGCCGCAGCGCCGCGCCCGTCCCGCCGCGGTCGCGGCCCAGCCCGACCCCCGGCCGCGTCCGGTCCGGGCGCTGGCCGAGCCGGCCCTGCCGGCCACCCCCACCCACGGACTGGACGAGATCTCCATCCCCGAGACCTGGGATTTCTCGCCGGAGGAACGCGCCGCCGACGCGCTGGACGAAATGCCGCCGCCGGCCGAGGCCTCCGCGCCCGAATCGATCCTGTCCGACGAACCGTTGCCGCCGCCGCCGGCCCCGCCCGGTCCGCCCGCCGCCTATCTCGCCGCCGCCGCCGCCTGCGACCGCTTCCTCGACGGCGCCCTGGCGGTGGTCAAGGATGGCGGCACCGGGCTCGACCAGTACCAGCGCTTCGCCCTCAACCTCTACATGGCCGGCGCGGTCGGCGCCCTGGCCGAATCCCACCGCCTCGACGCCGAATCGCGCGGCCGCCTGCTGGCCGAGGCGCTGCGCCGGCTCGACGCCCCGGCCGACCTCGCCGCCCGCTTCGACGAGCGCCTGGGGGAATACATGATGGAGCCGCGCTACATGCGGCTGATCCAGGCCGGGCGCGGCGGCGCCGACCTCCAGGAACTGGGCGACAGCGTCGGCGCCCACACCACCCTGGCCGGCATCCTGCGCGAATGGAATCGCCCCGCCACCGAGAAAAAGGCCTCGATCATGACGGTGATGTTCACCGACATGGTCGGCTCGACCGATCTGACCCAGGCCAGGGGCGACGTCGCCGCCCAGGAGATCGTCCGCCGCCACAACGCGATCGTCCGTTCCGCCCTGGCCCGCTTCTCGGGCAAGGAGATCAAGCATACCGGCGACGGAATCATGGCGGCGTTCGGCTCGGCCGCCAGCGCGGTCGAGGCCTGTGTCGCGATCCAGGGCGAGGTCGCCGCCCACAACGCCCGCCAGCCCGACCTCGCGCTGCATCTGCGCATCGGCCTCAATGCCGGCGAGCCGATCCAGGAGGAGGACGACCTGTTCGGCGTCACCGTCCAGCTCGCCGCCCGGGTCTGCAACGCCAGCGCCGCCGACGCGGTGCTGTGCACCACGGTGGTCAAGGATCTGGCCTCGGGCAAGGGGGCGCGGTTCGAGCCGGCCGGCAGCTTCGCCCTCAAGGGCTTCCGCGACAAGATCCCGCTCTGGACCGTGGTCTGGCGCTGAGCGCCGGAACGGAGCCGGTAGGCCCCGACGCCTCCGGACCTCACCCTGTTCTGAAAAGGAAGGGGGGGGGAGACCCTTAATTGACCATCATCCGGTCGATCAGCATCGACTCGAGCCGGGCGACGCGCAGGAACAGCCGGTGGGAGCGGTCCATCAGACTGCGCAGGCCGCCCGGCAGGGTTTCGTCGGCGCCGAAACTGTCGTCGAGACAGACCTCCCAGCCTGACAGGCGGCGTTCGGAATCGAGCGCCTCCTCCGGGCTCAGTTCACCGCTCTGCACCGCCCGCTGCACCATCAGCCAGGCCATCACCTGGGTCAGGCGCGAGGTCACCCGCATCGCCTCGCAACTCATCCGCAGGCCGATCACCGGCTCGGCGCGGCCGCGCTCGACCCGTTCGTTGTGGCGGAAATAGTTCCGCGCCTCGACCATCAGGGTCAGGGTTTCATCATAGGTCCGGTTGAAGTAGGCGGGTTGCGCCATCGCCGACCCTCCCCTGGGCACAAGCGCCCACTTTGGTTCAATGTCGCACCGCCCCCAGCCGGCTTCAAGCCGGAGTGGAAAAATAATCCGCCCCCCGCCATGACGGCGACGGCTTGCGAAGCCGCCCCCATATCCGTTAAGCAGATTGGGTCTTCTCGAAAATCTGGAACCGACATGAACACAGCAAGCCCCAAGGTGGGCATCGTCAGCCTGGGTTGCGCCAAGGCCCTGGTGGATTCGGAGCGGATTCTGACCCGCCTGCGCGCCGAGGGCTACGAGATCGCCTCGACCTATCAGGGGGCCGACGTGGTGATCGTCAACACCTGCGGGTTCCTCGACAGCGCCCGGGCCGAATCGCTCGAAGCGATCGGCGAGGCGATCGCCGAAAACGGCCAGGTGATCGTCACCGGCTGTCTCGGCGGCGACGAGGCGGCGATCCGGGCGCTCCATCCCACCGTGCTGGCGATCAGCGGGCCGCAGAAATATCAGGCGGTGGTCGAGGCGGTCCATGCCACCCTGCCGCCGCCGCACGGGCCGTGGGAATCGCTGGTGCCACCGGCCGGGCTGCATCTGACCCCGCCGCATTACGCCTATCTCAAGATCGCCGAGGGCTGCGACAAAAGCTGTTCGTTCTGCATCATCCCCGCTCTGCGCGGCCGCCAGGAAAGCCGGCCGATCGCCGAGGTGCTGGGCGAGGCCGAGCGCCTCGCCGAGGCCGGGGTGCGCGAATTGCTGGTGATCGCCCAGGACACCGGGGCCTATGGCGCCGATCTCGGCCATGCCCCCGGTTCGTGGCGGGGCAAGGAGCGCCGCGCCGACCTGATCGGGCTGGCCGAGGCGCTGGGCGAACTGGGCATCTGGATCCGGATGCACTACGTCTATCCCTATCCCCAGCTCGACCGGCTGATCCCGCTGATGGCCGAGGGGGCGATCCTGCCCTACATCGACATCCCGTTCCAGCATGCCAGCCCCAGGGTGTTGCAGGCGATGCGCCGCCCGGCCAACCAGGAGCGGGTGCTGGAGCGGCTGGCCGACTGGCGCCGCCTCGTGCCCGATCTCGCCGTCCGCTCGACCTTCATCGTCGGCTTCCCCGGCGAGACCGACGAGGATTTCGAGCAATTGCTGCAATGGCTGGAGGCGGCCGAACTCGACCGGGTCGGCTGCTTCAAATACGAGAACGTCCAGGGCGCCGGCGCCAATACCCTGCCCGACCACGTCCCCGAGGAGGTCAAGGAGGAACGCCACCAGCGCTTCACCGAGGCCGCCCGCCAGATCGCCGACCGCCGCGCCGCCGCCAAGGTCGGCCAGGTGGTGATGGTGATCATCGACGAGGTCGACGAGGAGGGCGCGATCGGCCGCACCACCGCCGACAGCCCCGAGGTCGATGGCGCGGTGTTCCTCGAAGGCGAAACCGAGCTGTCGCCGGGCGACCTGATCGCGGTCGAGGTCGAGGCCGCCGAGGATTACGACCTGTGGGGCCATCCGGTCGGCCCGCCGCAATGATCTCCCGCCCCGCCGCGCCGACGGACCTGTACCGGGCGGGGTTCGAAGCCTCGTCCCGGCCGCAGGCCCTGCTCGACGCGGCGGGGGAACTGATCGAGGCCAACCCGGCCTTTCTCGCCCTGGCCCGCCGTCCGCTGGCCGCCTTGCGCGGGCGGCGGATCGGCTGGGTCGCCCCCTGGCGCGACGGCACCGCCTGGCTGACCCCGCCGGCCGGCCCGGTCGAGGAAGTCGCGCTGTTCCTGCGTCCGCTGCCCGAGGGTGGCACCCTGGTCGAGATCGACCCCGAGGATTCCGCCCGCCGCGCCGCCCGCACCGAGGACGAAAAGCGGGCGATCCTTGAGAACACCTGCGAATTCATCGGCCTGCTCGATGCCGACGGCCGGGTGCTGCACGCCAACCGCGCCGCGCTTGCCTTCATCGGCCTCGAAGACGATGCCGGGCTGCGCGGCCGGCCGTTCGCCGACACCCCGTGGTGGTCGCATTCCGACGCCGAGCGGGCCCGGCTGGTCGCCGCCATCGCCCGCGCCCGCGACGGCGAGATGGTCCGGTTCGAAACCTCCCATCCCGGCCATGACGGCAACGTGGCGGTGATCGATTTCTCGCTGCGGCCGGTGCTCGATGCCGAGGGGCGGGTGGTCTATCTGGTGCCGGAGGGGCGCGACGTCACCCAGCGCAAGCGGGCCGAGGCGGACCTGCTGTCGGCCAAGCTGGAGGCCGAGG
>JBDLVO010000223.1:0-3351 GCA_039804805.1 Pseudomonadota bacterium | reverse complement strand
GCGGGGCCCGCCGCAGCGGGAGGCCGGTTTCTACTCGGCCCGGCCGGCCGTGTCAATCTCTTTTTTTCGCCGCCGCCGGAAAGTCCGGAGCAGCGAGGGCGCCGTTTCTACTTCGGCACCGAACCCCGTGTCAACCGCTTTTTTACGCCGCCGGTCTGACCCGGTGGCAGCGGCCTTTCTCGAGGCCCCCGCCGCTTCAGAACCAACCGGTCCGTCGCGGCGAGGGGCGCTTTCTAGGCCTCATCCCGACCTCCGTCAACCGCTTTTTTGCAAAAAAGTGAAATCCGCCCTCCCCCGCCGCTTCGGCCGGCTTGATCGCGGCCGGGGGCGACGCCACCTCCCCTGAGTGTCCGTCATCATGAGGGAGTGTTCCGACGATGCGCGTTGCCGACTCGATCCGCCAGAAACTGACCGCCGGTCTGGCCCCCTCCCGGCTGGTGATCGACGACCAATCCGCCCGCCATGCCGGGCACCAGCCCGATGCCGCCGAGGAAAGCCATTTCGCGGTCGAGGTGGTGTCCGCCGTCTTCAGCGGCAAGAACCGGATCGAGCGCCACCGCCTGATCCATGGCCTGTTGGCCGAGGAACTGGCCGGGGGCGTCCACGCCCTGGCCGTCACCGCCCGCAGCCCGGAGGAAGACGCGGCGTAAGATGTGGGCTCCGCCCACACCCGCCAAGGGCCGAGGGCCCTTGGATCCCTTGAATCGAAGCAGGTCCAGGAGCCGCTGGCTCCTGGCGGGTGCGGGCAGAGCCCGCGTCCCTTTACTTCACCTTGACGTCCATCATTTCGATGTTGCGCCGGGCGGTATCGGCGGTCGGGCTGTCGGGGGCGCGTTCGATCGCCTTGAGCCAATCGGCGCGGGCGCCGGCCTGATCGCCGGCAGTCCGGCGCAGCATGCCGCGTTCGAGCAGGGCGTCGGGGAAGGTCGGGTCGAGTTCGAGGGCACGGGCGATGTCGCGCCCGGCCTCCTCGGCACGGTCGAGTTGGCGCAGGGCGCTGCCGCGCAGGGTCAGCGCCTCGACCCGGTTGGGCTGAGCCTGGAGCAGGCCGGTCAGGTGCTCGACCGCCTCGGCGAGGTGGCCGCTACCGGCCAGCAGCACCGCCTTGTCGAGCAGCAAATCGGGCTGGCCCGGCACCAGCTTGAGCCCGGTGTCGAGATTGGCCAGCGCCCGGTCCTGCCGGCCGGCCAGGTCCCAGGCCTGGGCCGCCTGTTCCAGCATCTGCGCCCGCATCGGCGCCTCGCGCCGGCTCTGCTCGGCCAGGGTTTCGAGGCGGTGGGCCGCCTCCTCGTATTTGCCGAGCCCGATCAGGGCCAGGGCGGCGCAATGGCGGGCGGGCTCGCCGCCGCCGAGCGACTGCCAGGCGATCGCCTCCTCCCAACCCTCCTCGGGCTTGGAGCGGGCCAGGGTCAGGCAGGCCTCGTATTCGGCATGCGGTTCGATCACCGCGGCGGCGGCCAGATCGGGCCACAGCACCAGCGGCACAAGCAGGATGGTCGGACGCTTCATGACCGGCTAGTGTCCTCAAAAGTACGGCGGATGCAAGGCGGGCAAAGCAATGGGCGACAAATTTCTGCTGTTCGGATTGGGCTATACCGGCCGGGTGGTGGCCCGTGCCCTGCTGGAGCGCGGTTGGCGGGTGGCCGGCACCACCCGTTCCGGCCGGGCCGACCGCCTGCCGGGGGTCGAGGTCTGGCCGTGCGACCGGTCCCGACCGCTGCCGGCCGAGGCGCTGGCGGGAGTGACGGCGGTGCTGTCCACCGCGCCGCCCGACGCCGCCGGCGATCCGATCCTCGAGGCGATGGGGCCGGCGCTGGCCGCCCTCCGGCCGCGCTGGGTCGGCTATCTCTCCACCACCGGGGTCTATGGCGACCATCAGGGCGGCTGGGTCGACGAGACCACCCCGCTTGCCCCCACCCAGGAACGTTCGCGCCAGCGCCTCGCCGCCGAACAGGCGTGGCAGGCCAGCGGGCTCGGGCCGCACATCTTCCGGCTGGCCGGGATCTACGGCCCCGGCCGCTCGGCACTCGACCAGGTGCGGGCCGGCACGGCGCGGCGGGTGGTCAAGCCGGGGCAGGTGTTCAGCCGGATCCATGTCGAGGACATCGCCCGCGCGGTGCTGGCCTCGCTCGACCATCCGGCCCCGGGCGAAATCTATAACCTGTGCGACGACGACCCGGCGCCGCCGCAGGATCTGATCGCCCACGCCGCCGCCCTGCTCGGGCTCGCCCCGCCGCCGGAAATCCCGTGGGAGCAGGCCGCCACCACCCTGTCGCCGATGGCGCTCGGCTTCTATGCCGACAACAAGCGGGTCAGCAATCGCAAGATGCACGAGGCACTGGGGCTGACCCTGGCCTATCCCGGCTATCGCGAGGGGCTGGCGGCGATCGCCGCCGGTTCAGAACCGTAGCGGGTGGGCCGGGCCGAACGAGGCCAGCAGCAGCGACACCCCCAGCAGAAACAGCCCGCCGCCCCCGAGCAAGGCCACCGTCTGCCCCAGCCGGCCGGTGCCGCCGTCACCGCCGCTCCAGCGGCCGACCCAGCCGCGCGCCCGCACGCTGGCCACCGCCAGCACCGCCACCGCCAGCGCGGTGCCGCAGGACATCGCCGCCACCGCGGCGATCCCAGCCCAGCCAAGGCCGAGCAGATTGGCCAGCGCCAGCACCAGCACCGCCCCGCTGCACGGCCGCAGACCGATCGACAGCAGCACCCCGACCACGCCGCGCCAGCTTTCCGCCCGGGCGATCTGGTCCGGCCCGGGGGCGGGCACGCAGCCGCAGCCGGGACCATGGACGTGGCCGTGATGATCGTGATGGTCGTGATCATGATGGTCGTGATGATCGTGGCGGGCGTGCCGGCCCACCAGCAGCCCCCGCCCGGCGCGGACCGCGAACAGCAGGCCGAGCCCGGCCAGCAGGGCGAAGCTGGCCCGCTCGCTCCACGACACCGCCAGGGCGCTACCGCCGGGCAGACCGCCAGCCAGCAGGCCAAGACCGGACACCAGCAGGATCGCGGTCAGCCCCTGCAACAAGGCGCCGCCCGCCGCCAAGGCGAGGCCGCGCCGCAGATGGCAGGCCTGGGTCAGCAGGTAGGTGGCGATCACCGCCTTGCCATGGCCGGGCCCGGCGGCATGGAACAGGCCGTAAAGGAAACTGACCCCGATCAGCCCCCAGCCGGCGGCAAGCGAGCCGCTCCCGGCGAGGGCGTGGAGTTGGGCGGCCAGGGCGCGGTGGAACTGGCGCTGTTCGGTCAGGATCCAGGCGACCAGACGGTCGCCGCCATCGCTGGCCGCAACCAGCGCCCCGACACCGGCGACCAGCAGGATCAGGCCGAGCGGCGGGACGGCGCGGC
>JBDLVO010000222.1:0-2862 GCA_039804805.1 Pseudomonadota bacterium | reverse complement strand
ACCCGGCGGCGCCCGCCACCACCTCCTTTGGTCGTGACATCCGTGGAAGCCGGCACCGAAAGAGGGTGTTCTGGGCGCGACGGGGTTGACTCCGAACCGCCCCCGGGTGCTATGAAGAACCCGCCCCGCCTCCGGGGTGGTCCGAAAGGAGAAAGGATGATCGACCAGGTGAAGAACCGGCGAGGGTTCCTGACCCTGGGCCTGGGAGCCGCGGCCGCGATGGTGGTGACCTCCCCGGTCGAGGCCGCGATCCGTCGTCTGCCGGAGCGTTCGCTGCACTTATACAGCCTGCATACCGGCGAAAATCTCAAGGCAGTCTATTGGGGCGAGGGGCGTTACCAGCCGCGCGCCCTGGCGCAGATCACCCGGTTCCTGCGCGATTACCGCAACGGCGCCACCCATGCGATCGATCCCCACCTGCTCGACCTGCTGGTGTCGTTGCAGAAGCGGATGGGGGTCAAGGGGCCGATCCACGTCGTCAGCGGCTACCGTTCGCCCGCCTCCAACGCGATGCTGGCCAACGCCAGCGACGGCGTCGCCACCCACAGCCTGCACACCCAGGGCCGGGCGATCGACATCCGGCTGCCCGGCCATTCGGTCAGTTCGGTCGGCCGCGCCGCCCGTTCGTTGCGCGCCGGGGGCGTCGGCACCTACCCGGAATCCGACTTCGTCCATGTCGATACCGGCAAGGTCCGGGTCTGGTAGGCCGGCGGGCGCGGTCGAAACACTCGACGCGCCGCCTTTTGTCGACCATATCATATCACGTCCCGCTCGCGCCGGCCGCCCCGGCCGCCGCGCGAGCGGGCGGTTTCCCCGTTTGGTCCCGGACTCCGCCGGGACGGAAGGACGCGAACGATGTCTGGCTGCCGATCTGGAATGTTGCGGACCGCCGCGCTGCGTGGGGCCGCCCTGGCCGCCGTGCTGGCGCTGGTGGCCGGTCCGGCCCTGGCGCAATGGGGTGGCCCGCCCGGCCATGGCCCCGGTGGTCCCGGCCCCGAAGGCCCGCATCACCCGCATTGGGGCCCGCCCGGCGGCCCGCCGGAGGATTTCGGCTGGTGGCATCGCGGCCGCTGGTGGCATGGCCCTCACGACGGCCGCGACGGCTGGTGGTGGATCGCCGGCGGGATGTGGCACTGGTATCCACAGCCGGTCTATCCGGCGCCGGCGCCGATGTTCCAGCCGGCGCCGGTGGTGGTGCCCGGAGTGTATTACTATTGCGGCAATCCGGCCGGCTATTACCCCCAGGTCTCGGCCTGCCTGATGCCGTGGCAGACGGTGCAGGCGCCGCCGCGATGACAATGACGGCCCGGGGCCCGGCCCCGGGCGGCGAAGGAGGAGAGACGATGGCGATCGAGGTGCGGATCTACCGGCCGGGCAAGTCGGCGATGCAGTCGGGACCGGGCGGTCTGGCCCGGGATTGGGTGCTGGAGCCGGAATCGTCGGAGGCCAAGCTGCCGGATCCGCTGATGGGCTGGGCCGGTTCGGGTGACACCGCGAGCCAGATTCGGCTGACTTTTCCCACCCGCGAGGCGGCGATCGCCTACGCCCGGCGGCAGGGATACGACTATCGGGTTGACAACGAGCCGGCTCGGAGGCAGAAACCCAAGTCCTACGCCGACAATTTCCGCAGCGACAAGCGGGAGTTCGGTCGGTTCTGACGGTGGTTCGGCGCCCTTAGCTCAGCCGGATAGAGCAGCCGCCTTCTAAGCGGCAGGTCGCAGGTTCGAATCCTGCAGGGCGCGCCACCTTCCTCCCCTCCGATCCCCCGTCATTGCCGTCCCGGCCGCTCCGCTGTTATTTTCGGGTCTCGCGCCCCAGGAGCCCGGAGCCTCGCCATGACCGACGACCCCCTCGTCCTGCGCCACGACGCCGACGGCGTCACCACCCTGACCCTCAATCGTCCCACGGCCCGCAACGCCTTGTCCGGCGGGATGCTGCGGGCGCTGCTGGCCGCCCTGGCCGCGCTGGCCGCCGACCAGACGGTGCGGGTGGTGGTGCTGGCCGGGGCCGGCCCGGCCTTCTGCGCCGGCCACGACCTCAAGGAACTGCGTGCCGCCGATTATGCCGGCGCCTATGTCGATGCGCTGTTCGCCGATTGCGCCCAGGTGATGCAGGCGATTGTTCATCTGCCCAAGCCGGTGATCGCCCGGGTCCACGGCATCGCCACCGCCGCCGGCTGCCAGTTGGTGGCGAGCTGCGACCTCGCCGTCGCCGCCGAGGACGCCCACTTCGCCACCCCCGGGGTCAATATCGGGCTGTTCTGCTCGACGCCGATGGTGGCGCTGTCGCGCAACCTCGCCCCCAAGCAGGCGATGGAGATGCTGTTGACCGGCGAGACCATCGACGCCGCCACCGCGCTGCGTTTCGGGTTGGTCAACGCGGTGGTGCCGGCGGCCGAACTGGTCGCCCACACCGCCGCGCTGGCCGGCCGGATCGCCGCCAAATCGCCGCTGACCCTGGCGATCGGCAAGGAGGCGTTCTACCGCCAGCGCGAAATGGATCTGGCCGAGGCCTACGCCTATACCAGGGGGGTGATGGCCCGCAATCTGGCGGCCGAGGACGCCCGCGAGGGCATCGCCGCCTTCCTCGACAAACGCACGCCGTCATGGTGTGGCCGATGAGCGCGCCGGGCCAACCGCTGCATTACGCCGACGACGCCTTGCGCGCGATCCTCGGCGGGGTGCGGACCATCGCCTTGGTCGGGGCCTCGGCCAATCCCGACCGCCCCAGCCACGAGGTGATGGCCTTCCTCCAGCGGCGCGGCTATCGCTGCCTGCCGGTCAATCCCGCCCTGGCCGGGCAGACCCTGCTGGGTGAGACGGTCTATCCCGATCTCGCCGCGCTGCCCGAGCCGGTGGATAT
>JBDLVO010000221.1:0-4333 GCA_039804805.1 Pseudomonadota bacterium | reverse complement strand
CGGCGAGGTCGAACAGGGCGTCATCGGTCATCGTTGGTCCTCAGCTTGGCCCGGGCCAGTCGCTCGGCCAGGGCGTCCTCTCCGGTCCCGCCACTGCTGCCGGCGGCGCGGGCGGCCAGCTCGACCCGGGTGGCCTGGGTGGCGACGCGAACGGCGGTGGCGATCCGGCGGGCGGTGGCCTCGGTGTCGCGGTCTGGGTCGGCGGCGGTCAGGTCGTGGGCGGCGAGCGCGCGGTGGGTCATCACGGTTGCCAACACCCGGGCGCGCTCGGCCGGGTCCGGGAAGGCGGTGGCGAGGTCGGCGACGGTCAGGTAGCGAGCCGCCAGCCCGTGTTCCCGGGCTCGCTGGTTGCCGCGCATGGACTCTGTGTCGCGGGGGCCGGTCGAGAGGCCACCGTGGTAGCGGCATCGGCCGTTGGCCATTGCCGGCTGCTGGCAGACCCCGCCCGCGCGGGTCTTGGCGCCGCAGCGTGGCCGATCATCAGCAGGCACATCGGGACCCCGGAATCAAAAACGCCCGGGGGATGGTCTCCTCCGGGCGCTCGTGTGGCTGGGCCGATTGTCAAATCGGCGGTGGGGATTTGTCAAGCCCAAGGTACTCCAGGCGCGCCAATCCCCTCAACCCGCCACCGCTGGAGGCTGGCGCCGCCCAGCAGGGTGGCCAGCACATCGAGCGCCCGATGCCACCGCCGATACTCAGCCCGCATCATCGCCACTGCCTCCGGGCCGGGCGACATCTCGACCGGGCAGGCGCGGACCACGATCACCGCCGTCTTGCCGTGCGGGTACCGGACCGCCACCGTCTCGGCCGCCACGCCGCGCTCGTGGTCGTACCGCCCGCTCGGCACCCAGTGCCGGCTCTGCCCCCAATCCGGCACGGTCCCCGCCCTGGCATGTTGCTCAACCAGCCAGCGCCCAGGAGCGGCCAGCAAGGCGACGCAATCGGCCACCGTCGCCGCGTCGGGGTGATGTGCCGGCCGCTGCTTGTGGGCGGTCGAGTGGATCGTGCAGCCCAACAACCCGTTCTGAGCCACGCTCGCCGCCGACGACCCTCCGCCGCCGGCCAGCATCTCCAGCTCATGCAAGGCCCTGCTGTCGTCCGCGTCGATCCGCTGGCGGCGATAGGCCCAGTCGAGCAGGCCGATCAGGGTGGTCGTCTCGCGGGCGTCGGTCATGGCGTCCTCATGGGGTTTGATCTGCACTGCGATCACGGCCGCATGCTCCCGGCGACGATCGCCGCAGCACTCTCCCCGGCCGCGAGACGGGCGCGGACCTGGGCGAGGGCGTCCTGGTCCTCCAGGCTGAGCCCCGCCCGCCACTGGGCCACCCGGGCGCGGCGGGCGTCATCGTCGGCCCGTCCCTTGGCGTCGAGCTTGGCGCGCAGCTCGGCCTGGGCGATGGTGTGGCGCCAGTCCGAAAGCCGGCCCATCGCCTCCCCGACCCACCGCACCACGTCGGCGATCTTGGGCGGATCGGGCCAGCGATGGGATCTGGCCACCTGGTCGAAGGCCGACGCCAGCACGGCGGCGGGGTAGGGCGACAGCAGCCGGCGCCACTCGGCCAGGGTGATCGGCTCGGGCTGGGGCACGCCAGCATCCCACAGCCGCTGCATCAGGCCGGCCAGGGTCGGCGCATCGACCGGAGCCAGCCGGGCCTCGATGTCGGCCCGCGCCGCCGGCAGCAGGTCGGCCACGCCGTCGGGGAGTGCTTCAGAGAGGCCGGTCCACGAGGTCAGGGAACGCCTCAAGCGTGCGCCGTCGGCTTTCGTCAGGGTCGTAGGGGCGGCGGCGCGCAGAGCGGGGGTGGTCTGGTGCATGGCGGTCTCCGTGCGGCAGGGGGGCAGTGCGATTCCGAACGGCATGGGTGATCGCCGGATCGGCACCGGTCGCGCACGCGCCCTCATCAGCAGCATGTTCTTTGGTGGTTAATGACGGTTCCCCCGAACGGGGTTCGGGGTTTAGTGTCGTGGCGTTCGGGGTTTCTGTCGTGGCGTTCGGGGTTTTGTTCTGAAACCCCGCATACGGTTCGGGGTTTTCTTCCCCGAAACCCCGCATACGGTTCGGGGTTTCGTGATCTAAACCCGGAACGTCGTTCGGGGTTTCTGTCGTGGCGTTCGGGGTTTCCGCAAGGGCGCGGAGGGCGCCGAGGTCGAACCGATATTCGCTCGTCCGGTTCCTGCCCCCGCCCATTTGGACCAGCACCAGCAGCCCCTGACCGAGGTACCGCTTGATGACGGTCTGGACGTGGCGGTCAGACACCCCGCACTCGCGGCAGACCCGGCCGACCGACGGCCAGACGTTCCCGCCGGCCGGGTCGGCGAAGTCCGCCAGCCGCAGCAGGACGATCTTGTCCATCGCAGGGAGGGGGGCGGCCCAGACCAGGGATGTGATCTTGATGCTCACCGCCGCCCCCTCTCGACCGCGACCGTCGGCCATTTGACCCGCCCGGCGCGCCAGTCCTCGGCCCGGCGCCGGCAGGCCCTGGCGGCGTCCTCATGGTCGGCCCGGGTCTCGGCGTCCGTCGCGGCTGCCGCCCGGTCGTCATGGACGGCCGCCAGTTCGTCGAGCAAGGCGGCTTCGTGGGTGGGGTTGGGGGTCATCTCCACCCTCCGGCCCGAAACGAGCGGGTCTTCCAGGCGTTGCGCTGGTCCATGTGCATCCGGGCCATGGCCTCGGGGTTCTGGCACTTGCCGGGGTGGACCTGCCCGTAGAGCCGGAAGAACATCACCAGATCGGCGTGCGTCTTGCAGGCCTTGACCGCGTCCTTCCACTTCATGCTGAGCAGATAGTCGGCGGGAATGCCGGCGATCGGCGGATGGGCCTCGATGGCGGGCGGCTGCCAGCCCTTGACCGTCTGGGTGTGGCCGCAGTCGCAGCGCATCACGGTGGATTCGTCGGGCCGCCCCTGGACCCGGTGGCACTGCCGGCAGCGCCAGACGGCGGCCACGGCCTTCTCCAGCCCGCGCAGCCCGCCCTTGAGGTCCCAGGCGCGCTTGGCGTCGTACATGCCGTGGCGGGAGCAGTTGCCGACCAGATCGAGGACGACGGCGTGGGTCTTGCCCGGGTGCGGCCGGAGCGCCCGACCGACCATCTGGACATAGAGCGAGGTCGAGGCGGTCGGGCGCTCCAGGATGGCGCAGGCGATGGCGGGGATATCGAGCCCCTCGCCGATCAGGGCGCAGGAGGTCAGCACCTGCACCGATCCATCGGCGAGCCCTCCGATCGCGGCGGCGCGCTCCCGGGCGGACATCGAACCATCGACCGAGGTGGCGAGCCAGCCGGCCGCGCGGTAAGCCTCGGCAGAAGCTTCCGCCAGTTCGACGGTGGGGCAGAACACCACCGCCGGCTCCCCAGGGCAGTGGGCGGCATACCAGCGCCGACCGAGCACCGACAGCCCGGCCGCCTCGACCGCGCGGGCCATCTCGCCCAAGGCAAAATCGCCGCCGCGCTTGGCGACCCGCGACAGGTCGAGCGACGAGGGTGGCGCATAGACCAGTGCCGGGGCCAGGAACCCCGCCTCGGTCAACTCGGCAATCGAGAGGGTCCGCACCGTCGCGGTGAAGTGGCCGCCCTCGCCGAGCCCCTTGCCATCGAGCCGGTAGGGGGTGGCGGTCAGCCCGAGTTTGCGGGCCCGGGGCATCGCCGCGGCGATCCGATCCCAGCCACCGGCTGCGATGTGGTGCGCCTCATCAAACACGGCGAGGTCGAGCGAGGCCAGCCAGGGCCGCAGCGCCTGCAACCGCGCGGTGACGGTGTCAATGCTGGCGACGTGCAGCCGGGCCGAGGTCACCTCCTCACCTGGGGCGATGATCCCATAGGCGAGGTCGTAGAGGTCGGCCCGTGCCGCCGCTTGGTCGCGCAACTCCTGCCGGTGGGTGAACCATGCCACCCGCTGGCCGGCACCGATCACGCGATCGACGATTTCCATCCCCATCGTGGTCTTGCCGCTGCCGACCGGGCTTTCGAGCAGCACGCCCTCGGCGCCGCGTTGGAGGTGGGCGAGCACCTCAGCGACGGCCTTGCTCTGGTAGGGGCGGAGGGTGGGCGCGCTCATGCCGCGCCTCGCTCGGGTTGTTCGCGGTCGATCGCCCAATGCAGCAGGGCCAGGGCGTCCGCCTCGTTGTCGTCGGCCGGGGTGTAGCCGCGAGCCCTCATGGCCTCGATCACCGCCGCCTTATCGGCGTTGCCTTTGCCAGTGGCGTGCTTCTTGATGTGCTGAACCGTGACGCCCTGATAGGGCACGCCGCGGACCTCGGCCCAGGCGGTCAGTACGCCCATCAGGCCGCCATAGACGTGGGCGGCGTCGGTCCCGAGGTGACGCCGCACCTCTTCAAA
>JBDLVO010000220.1:0-5267 GCA_039804805.1 Pseudomonadota bacterium | reverse complement strand
GCCCTCCACCCCTGAAACGTGCCGGGATGGGCCCGGCGCAGAGAATGGCAGAAGGAAGACCACGATGCGGAATGGCGGTGCGGCGCTGGTGCTGGCGGCCTCGATCATCCTCGGCGGCGGGCTGGCGATGGCGCAGGGGCTGCCCGGCTTCGGCGGCAGCAGCAGAAGCAACAATGGCGGCGCGGCCTCGCCACTGGGGCAGATGCTCGGCAATCAGGCCGGGGCGCTGGTCGACCGCGCCCTGCCCGACGTTTCCGGGCTGGCGCTGCCCAACACCACCGGGCTGCTCGGCTACTGTCTCAAGAACCAGTTGCTGAAGCAGTCGGGCGCCTCGACCCTGCTCGGCCAGTTGAGCGGCCGCAACGACGTCCAGACCTCCAACGGCTTCCGCCTCGGCGAACAGGGCCGGATCGAAACCGGCAACGGCGCGGTCTATTCGCTCGACGGCCTCAAGGATTCGCTGAAGTCGAAGATGTGCGACATGGTGTTCGATCACGCCAAGTCGCTGATGTAACCGCGACGGACGGTGCCCCCCTCCCCCTTGAGAAAATCAAAGGGGGTCCGGGGCATCGCCCCGGCCGGGCCCGCGGGCGGGAGCCCGCGTGAGCTATACGGTATCGCGCGCGAAGCGCGCGGGCGGGAGCCCACCGACCAGCGCCGCCAGTCCGACGAAGGCCGGCAGCGGATGGCGGATCAGCCGGGTGGGAATCCCGGCCAGATAGGCCTGGAACCGCCCATGCGCCTCGAAGCGGGCGCGGAAGCCGGAGGCGCGGAAGGCCTCGGCCATCCGGGGCAGGATGCCGCCGGCGAGAAACACCCCGCCATGCGCCCCAAAGGTCAGGGCCAGATTGCCGGCCACCGTCCCCAGCATGGCGAAGAACAGCTCGACCGCCTCGCGGCAGACCGGATCGCTGCCGTCGAGGCCGTGGGCGCTGATCACGTCGGGGGTACTGAACACCACCTGATGCCCCGACAGCGCGCACAGCGCCTGATAGAGATTGACCAGCCCCTGCCCCGACAGCACCCGCTCGGCCGAGACATGGTCGAAGCGGGCCCGCAGCCAGTCGAGCACCGCCGCCTCGCGGTCGGTGGCGGGGGCCATGGTGACGTGACCGCCCTCGCCCGCCACGCCGTGCCAGCCGCCGCCGGGCAGCGGCACCAGCCCGGCAACGCCGAGCCCGGTGCCGGGACCGAGCGCCACCAGCGGAAAGCCCGGCCGCGCCGCCCCCCCGCCCACCGTCAGCAGATCGGCGGCGCCGAGATAAGGCGCGGCCAGGGCGACGGCGGCGAAATCGTTGACCGCGTCGAGCCGGTCGAGCCCGAGCGCGGCGCGGGTCTGCTCGAGCGAAAAGCGCCAGGGCGAGTTGGTCAGCGCCACCTCGTCGCCGTCGATCGGGCAGGCGATGGCGAAGGCGGCGCGCCCCGGCACCGCTCCGCCGCCCGGCCCGGCGAGATAGGCCCGCGCCGCCTCGACCGGCGAGGGGTAATCGGCGCAGCGCAGCACCTCGGCCGCGCCGACCGTGCCGTCGGCGGCGACCAGGGCGAAGCGGGCATGGGTGCCGCCGATATCGGCGACCAGTCCCGGAGCGGTGGTCACAGCCCGCGCTCGGCGATCAGGCCGGCATAGAGGTCCTGGTAATGCTGGGCGGCGCGGCTCCAGGAGAAATCCTGGGCCAGCCCGGCCTCGACGATGCGGCGCCAGCGGTCGGGATCGCGGTAGAGCGACACCGCCCGCTCGATCGTCCACTGGAAGGCGCCGGCGTTGGAATGCTCGAACACGAAGGCGTTGGCGCTGCCGTTGATCAAGGTGTCGTAGCTGGTATCGACCAGGGTGTCGGCCAGCCCGCCGACGGCGTGGCCGACCGGCACGGTGCCGTAGCGGAAGGCGTAGAGCTGGGTCAGGCCGCAGGGCTCGAAGCGCGACGGCATCAGCAGCATGTCGCCGCCGGCGATCAGGCGGTGGGCCAGCGGCTCGGAATAGCCGATATGCACCGCGACCTGATCGGGATGGGCGGCGGCGGCGGCGAGGAAGGCCTGTTCGAGGGCGCGGTCGCCGGTGCCGATCACGCCGACCTGGGCGCCCTGGGCCAGGATCGCCGGCAGCACCGCCAGCAGCAGATCCATCCCCTTCTGCTCGGTCAGCCGGGTCACCACCACCAGCAACGGGGTGTGCGGCTGCGGCTGGAGCCCCAGTTCATTCAGCAGCGCCGCCTTGTTGGCGGCCTTGCCCGAGGCGTCGCCCGGCTTGAACGGGCGGGCGAGGTGGCGGTCGGTGGCCGGGTCCCACACCTGATAATCGGCGCCGTTGAGGATGCCGGTCAGCACCCCGGCGCGCCACGCCAGCAGCCCCTCCATCCCATAGCCGAAGGCCGGGGTCTGGATCTCGCGGGCATAGCGCGGGCTGACGGTGGTCAGGCGGTCGGCGTAATAGATGCCGGCCTTGAGGAACGACAGCGTCTCGTAATATTCGAACCCCTCGGGGGCGTACATGTCGGGCGGCAGGCCGAGCCGGGCCACCAGATCGGCGCCGTAGCGGCCCTGATAGGCGATGTTGTGGATGGTGAACACCGTGCCGGCGCGGCCGGGGGTGCCCCAGGCCTGGAGCCAGGCCGGGGCGAGGCCGGTCTGCCAGTCGTTGCAATGCAGGATCTGCGGCCGCCAGTCGAGCGGGCTGGCCTCGCAGGACAGCGCCGCCGCCGCCCAGGACAGCAGGCCGAAGCGCAGGCCGTTATCGGGCCAGTCGCGCCCGGCGAGATCGGTGTAGGGGCCGCCGTCGCGGGCGTAGAGGGCCGGACAATCGAGCAGCCACACCGTCACCCCGCCGCCGCCCCCGCCGCCGGGCAGGCGGCCCTCGACCAGCACCACCTCGCTGCCGGTGGCGAGCGGGTCGCCGAGGCGGGCCAGCTCGCGCCGGTCGCTGACGGCGGACAGCGCGGCGGGATAGCCGGGCATCAGGATCCGCACCTCGTGGCCCGCCGCCGCCAGCGCCGCCGGCAAAGCGGACGAGACGTCGCCGAGGCCGCCGGTCTTGACCAGGGGAAAGACTTCCGAGGACGCAAACAGCACGCGCATGATCGTTTCCCTCCAGGACCCGCCACCGCCCCTGGCGCAGGGTAGCGTGGATCGCGTCCCCGGTCGAGGGGCGGCTGGCCGGGCCGGGCCGGCCGCCGCCATCATCAGACGGCGCGCGACGAGGTCAGTTGCAGAAAGATGTCTTCGAGGTCGGTCTGTTCGGTGGTGAGGTCGATGATCCCCAGCCCGGCGGCGGCGATCTCGGCCAGAATTGCCCCCACCGCGATCTCGGACGGGCGGTAGCGGATCACCATCCGCCGCCCCGGCCGTATTTCGGGGGCGAAGCGAACCAGCGCCGGCGGCAGCCCGGCCGGGTCGAGGTCGCGGTCAAGGGTCAGCAGCAGGGTCTTGCCGTCGATCCGCCCCAGCAGGTTGGCGGTGGTGTCGAGCGCCGCCAGCCGGCCGTGATTGATGATGGCGATGCGGTCGCAGAGCTGCTCCGCCTCCTCGAGGTAATGGGTGGTCAGCAGGATGGTGACGCCCTGGGCGTTCATCGCCCGCACCGCTTCCCACAGATGCTGGCGCAGTTCGAGATCGACCCCGGCGGTCGGCTCGTCGAGCACCAGCACCGGCGGGGCATGGACCATCGCCTTGGCCACCAGCAGGCGGCGGCGCATCCCGCCCGACAGGGTGCGGGCGTAGGAATCCGCCTTGTCGGCCAGGCCGACGATGTCGAGGATCTCCATCGTCCGCCGCTCGGCGCGCGGCACCCCGTACATTCCGGCCTGGACGTCGAGCAGTTCGCGCGGGGTGAAGAACGGATCGAGGTTGAGTTCCTGCGGCACCACCCCGATCGCCGCCTTGGCGGCACGGGGGGTGCGATCGATGTCGCGGTCCCAGATCCGCACCGTGCCGGCGGTCTTGATCACCAGCCCGGCCAGGATGTTGATCAGGGTGCTCTTGCCGGCGCCGTTGGGGCCGAGCAGACCGAAGAACGCGCCGCGCGGCACGTCGAGGCTGACACCGTCGAGCGCGCGTTTGCCGCCGCGATAGACCTTGGTCAGGCCGACGACGGAAACCGCCGCCACCGGCAAGACGGCGCGGGGGGAATGAGAGTCTGTTTGAACCATCGCCGCCAATGGGTATCATCCGGCCCTGTTCCTGTCCACCCGAGCCAGCATAGGGGATGAGTCCAATGCCCTCCTTCTCCGCGATTCCCCCGACCGAGCCGGTCCGCGCCGCCACCACCCCGGTCGCCTGCGACGGCGACGTCGCCCACGGGCTCGGCCATCCCCGGGTGTTCCTCGACCTGCCGGCGGGCGGCGAGGTGGTCTGCCCCTATTGCTCGCGGCTGTTCCTGTGGAGCGCCGCCGCCCCGGACGAGGCGGCGGCATCTTGAGCGAACCGACCGGGACGCCGCGCCATCTGGTCCTGATCGACGGATCGGGCTTCATCTTCCGCGCCTTCCACGCCTTGCCGCCGATGAGCCGGGGCGACGGCACCCCGGTCAACGCGGTCTACGGCTTCACCACCATGCTGCTGAAGCTGCTGGCCGACAGCGACGCCGACCATCTGGCGGTGGTGTTCGACAGTTCGCGCGACACCTTCCGCCGCGAGATCTATCCCGCCTACAAGGCCCACCGCCCGCCGCCGCCCGAGGAGTTGGTGCCGCAATTCGCCCTGGTGCGCGACGCGGTCGCCGCCTGCGACGTCGCCGGGATCGAATTGGACGGGTTCGAGGCCGACGACCTGATCGCCACCTATGCCCGGCTCGGCCGCGAGGCCGGGGCGCGGGTGACGGTGGTGTCGTCCGACAAGGACCTGATGCAACTGGTCGGGCCACGGGTGGCGATGCTCGACCCGATCAAGAACCGCCCGATCGATGAAGCGGCGGTGCGGGAGAAGTTCGGGGTCGGCCCGGACCGGGTGGTCGATGTCCAGGCGCTGTGCGGCGACGCCACCGACAACGTCCCCGGGGTGCCGGGGATCGGGGTCAAGACCGCCGCCCAGTTGATCGGCGAGTATGGCGACCTCGACCGCCTGCTGGCCCGCGCCGGCGAGATCCGCCAGCCCAAGCGGCGCCAGACCCTGCTCGACCATGCCGACATGGCCCTTCTGTCGCGCGAACTGGTGCGGCTGCGCGACGACGCCCCGCCGCCGCTGCCGCTGACCGCCCTCGCGGTGCGGCCGCTCGACCCGGCCCGGCTCGGCGCCTTCCTGACCGAACAGGGCTTCCGCTCGCTGCTGGGCCGGCT
>JBDLVO010000219.1:0-4307 GCA_039804805.1 Pseudomonadota bacterium | reverse complement strand
CAGAACGTCACCCTGGGCGGCACCGGCAAGGATTCGGGCGACCGTCACCCCAAGGTGCGCCGGGGAGTGATGATCGGGGCCGGGGCCAAGATCCTCGGCAACATCGAGATCGGCGCCTTTTCCCGCATCGCCGCCGGCTCGGTGGTGCTGCGCCCGGTCGAGCCCCATTCGACCGTCGCCGGCATCCCGGCCAAGGTGATCCGCGCCAACCCGGCCGGCGAGTCCCGCCCGCCCGGCGAGCTGCTCGGCGCGCTCGCTTATGAATCCTTCGATTATTCGATCTGAACCCGTGCCCACAAGGAGACCCGCGATGACCAGCGATCAGGCTTCCGCCCTCGATTTGTCCGGCCGGTTGATCCTTTATGTCGGCGGCCGCCACCAGCATGTCAGCCATCTGCGCCGGATCGTCGAAGCCCACAACGGCGCCTTCGTCCATCATGACGGCGGGGTCGAACAGAGTCTGTCCAAGCTCGACGCCCAGCTCGAACGCGCCGACGCGGTGCTGTTCCCGGTCGGCTGCGTCAGCCACGCCGCCCAGGACCGGGTCAAGTCGCTGTGCCGACGTCTCGACAAGCCGTTCCGGCCGCTGCGCAGTACCGGCATCGCCTCGATCGTCGCCGCGCTCGATTCGGTCGCCCCGGCCCGGCCGGCGGTCTGAGGCGGGGCGGCCGCCCCGCGCCCCGCTCGGGGAGCCCGGCTCCCCGAACCCCTCCGTTTTTTTGAACCCTCCGTTCCCCCGCGCTCCGGCTCCACCATAACGGAGGAAAGCGACGGCGCGCGCCCGTGGCGGCCTCGGCAACGGCGGTGATTTGACAGAAACTGACTGTACAAAAGTTGTCCTGAATTTACGCCTTTCGACTTTTCGCAGCACGAGGAGACGCGTTCATGTCCGAGGACGTCGAGGTTCGCCGCACCCTGAACGAGCAGGCGGCGCGCCAGCTCGCCAACGCCACCAAGACCCGGGCGCAATGGTCGGGCATCACCCCGCGCTGGCTGGTGTCGTTCCTGCCCTGGACCCCGGTCGAGGCCGGCATCTATCGGCTCAACCGCGTCAAGGAAGCCGCCGCCGCCACCGCCGCCGACGTCAAGTGCAGCCCGCGCAGCGACACCGATCTGCCGGAAAGCTATGTCCCCTACGAAGAACATCCACGCGAATATTCGCTGAACGCGGTGACATCGGTGCTCGACGTCCAGACCCGGGTGTCCGACCTCTATTCCCACCCGATCGACCAGATCCAGGAACAGCTCCGGCTGCTGATCGAGCGGGTCAAGGAAAAGCAGGAAACCGAACTGCTCAACAACCCGGAATACGGGCTGCTCAACAACATCGTCGACAGCCAGCGGATCCGCACGCTGAAGGGCGCGCCGACCCCGGACGATCTCGACGAGCTGATCACCAAGGTGTGGAAGGAACCGGCCTTCTTCCTCGCCCATCCCCGCGCCATCGCCGCCTTCGGCCGCGAATGCACCAAGCGCGGCGTGCCGCCGGCCACCGTCAATTTGTTCGGCAACCCGTTCATCACCTGGCGCGGCCTGCCGATCGTCCCCTCCGACAAGCTGCCGATCGACGACGACGGCAAGAGCAAGATCCTGCTGCTGCGCACCGGCGAGAAGAAGCAGGGCGTGGTCGGGCTGTTCCAGCCGGGCGTGCCGGGCGAGGTGGCGCCGTCGCTGTCGGTCCGCTTCATGGGGATCAATCGCAAGGCGATCGCCTCCTACCTGATCTCGCTCTATTGCTCGGCGGCGGTGCTGACCGAAGACGCGATCGCGGTGCTCGACGGCGTCGAGGTCGATCACTACTTCGATTACGACAAGAAATTCGCATGAGCGACTTTCTCCCCGACGCTCCCGTCGCGGGAGCCCCCGACCCGGCGCTGATCGCGAAGATGGCCAATGCCTTCTTCGCCGCCTTCCCGGGTCAGACCGTGCCCTCGATCGGGACGGCGGCCCCCGCCGCCCCCCTGGTCGAGACCGGGCCGACCGGCGGCTTCGTGCCGCCGGGAACGCCGACCGCGCCCGGGATCGGTTTCCTCACCACCGTGCCGGCGGTGCCGGGCCTCGGCCCGCTCGCCGCCGCCCCCAAGCCACCACCGGTCAACCCCACCGCCGTCCCGCCGGCGACCCCGCCCGGCGACGGCGACCTGCGCAACGCCCCGGCCCTGCTCGGGCCGGTGCTGGCGCTGGTGCCGCCCGAACATGCCGGCGGCCCGGCCGCGCCGGACGGCACCGCCGACCTGTCGCCCACCCAGGTGCCGCCGATCGAACCGCCCGCCGGCATCGCCGTGCCGCCGACGCCGGACAGCGCCACTCCGGCGGCCCCGGCGGCGGTCCCGGCCGCCCCGGCCGGCGGCTATTACTTCCTCGACGGGGTGGACGGGATCGGCCCCGCTCCGACCCTGCCGACGCGCGACGCGGTGCCGCCGCTCGGGACCGCCCCGGCCCCAGTCAGCGGAGTGCGCCCGTTCGACGCGGCCTCGATCCGACGCGACTTCCCGATCCTGGAGGAGCGGATCCACGGCCGGCGGCTGATCTGGCTCGACAACGGCGCCACCACCCAGAAGCCGCGCGCGGTGATCGAGCGACTGACCCAGTATTACCAGCACGAGAATTCCAACATCCACCGCGCCGCCCATACCCTGGCTGCGCGCTCGACCGACGCCTACGAGGCGGCACGCGAGAAGGTGCGGCGCTTCCTCAATGCCGGCGCGGTCGAGGAGATCGTGTTCGTGCGCGGCGCCACCGAGGCGATCAATCTGGTGGCGCAGGCCTGGGGCGGCCGTTTCCTCGGCCCGGGCGACGAGGTGATCGTCACCTGGCTCGAACACCACGCCAACATCGTTCCCTGGCAGCAGATCTGCGCCCGCACCGGGGCGCGGCTGAAGGTCGCCCCGGTCGATGACCATGGCGATGTGATCCTGGAGGAATACGAGCGGCTGTTCACCGACCGCACCAAACTGGCCGCCTTCACCCAGGTGTCGAACGCGCTGGGGACGGTGACTCCGGCGGCGGCGCTGGTCGAGATCGCCCACCGCCACGACGCGCTGACCCTGGTCGATGGCGCCCAGTCGGTGTCGCACATGCCGACCGACGTCCAGGCGCTCGGCTGCGATTTCTTCGTGCTGTCGGGCCACAAGATGTTCGCGCCGACCGGGATCGGGGTGCTGTACGGCCGCAAGGATGTGCTGGAAACCCTGCCGCCGTGGCAGGGCGGCGGCAACATGATCGCCGACGTCACTTTCGAGAAGACCCTGTACCAGCCGGCCCCGGCCCGGTTCGAGGCCGGCACCGGCAACATCGCCGACGCGGTCGGGCTGGGGGCGGCGATCGACTATCTCGACGGCATCGGGATGGCCAACATCGCCGCCTGGGAACACACCCTGATCAAGCATGCCCTGGCCGGGCTGCCCACCGTGCCCGGACTGCGGATCATCGGCCGCCCGACCCAGCGGGCCGGGGTGGTGTCGTTCGTGCTGGAGTCCTGCCCGCCCGAGGCGGTGGGCAAGGCGCTCGACCAGGAGGGGATCGCGGTGCGGTCCGGCCATCATTGCGCCCAGCCGATCCTGCGCCGGTTCGGCCTGGAGGCGACGGTGCGGCCGAGCTTCGCCCTCTACAACACACTGGAGGATATCGACGCCCTGGTCGCGGCGTTGCACCGCCTCACCGCCGGACGCGGCACCGGGGGATGATGTGGGCTCCGCCCACGCCCGCCAAGGGCCGCAGGCCCTTGGAACCCCTTGATGGTCGGGCACGGAAACGGAGAGGGAAAGGGATCCAAGGGCCTTACGGCCCTTGGCGGGTGCGGGCGGAGCCCGCGTCTTTCTTCCGGTAGGTCGGACGCTTGCTTTTCCCGACCCGCCCCGGTATGGTTCCGCCAAATTCATGCCGGCGTAGCTCAGTTGGTAGAGCAGCGCATTCGTAATGCGCGGGCCGAGGGTTCGAATCCTTTCGCCGGCACCAATAAAATCAACGGCCTAGCGGCATTCCGCTGGGCCGTTGATCGTTTCCGGGGCTGTTGACCGGTAACATTTGCGGAAACCGTTCCCTTTTGCCTCGCGCTGGCCGTCCGGCTCCGCCCGATCTTGCAGATCGCTCCGTAGTAAGACTAAAGCTTTCCGCCGCACCCCAGCGGAGGCCGCTGCGCCAATCAGTAACAAAGGAATCGTCATGCGCGTTGACGAATCGACCAGGAACGACGGTTTCGTCCCTTCATCCTCTCGTCAGAGCGGCGGCGCGGGGCCGTCGTTTGGCGAGGTCTTCTCGGCGATTCAGAGCCAGACCGACAGTGCCACCACCTCGGAAACCACCGC
>JBDLVO010000218.1:0-4790 GCA_039804805.1 Pseudomonadota bacterium | reverse complement strand
CTAAACAGGGCGATCGCCAGCACCACCACAACGGCGGTGATCGCCGTGAGACAGACCGAAACGAACCGTTTGATCGACATGATAAAGCCCCTTACGGCGCCCTTCCTGGAAGGCGCGTATTGCTGCCATACAGTGTTTCCCGTACTAAAAGCTTGGCGTAACGGGATTTATTTTATCTATTTATATCGTAAACCACGCCTCCAGACCCGTCATCTCTTAATGCTGTTCTATGCGCGCCTCTGGTCAAATCCTCAGCTAAAAAGGGATCTTCTTCCGAGATGATATAACCAGTGCGCACGAACTGATGCGGGGGATGTGGGGATGTCTATCCGTAAAGTCCATACCAGCCTATGCATAAAGGATCTGGCGGGCGAATGGCGTCTCGGCCTCGCCGCCTGAATGGATATCGTCCTCACCCGGCGTGGGACGGCGGCGGGACCAGGGGGGGCGGCATGGGGGACGGCGGCGTGATCAGCATTGGCGAGGCACTCGACCGGGGCGGGCGCAACAATTTCGACCTGATCCGGCTGATCGCCGCGCTGGCGGTGGTGTGGAGCCACGATTACATGATTCTCGGGGCCGGCGACCGGCTGGCGGGGCTGCTGCTCGGCTACGATACCGGCGGCGGGTTCGGCGTCACCCTGTTCTTCGTGATCAGCGGCTTCCTGGTGACCCGCTCGGCGGCGCGGCGGCCGCCGTGGGCCTATCTGCGGGCCCGGGCGCTGCGTCTGCTGCCGGCGCTGGCGGTGGTGGTGCTGGCCTCGGTGCTGCTGCTCGGCCCGCTGGCGACCGCGTTGCCGCTCGAAGACTATTTCACCGCGCCCGCCACCTGGGACTATCTCCGCACCATCCTGCTGTTGAGCGGGCCGGTGTTCGTCCTGCCCGGGGTGTTCGGCGGCGCGGCCGTCAACGGCTCGCTGTGGACCCTGCCGCTGGAGGCGGGCTTCTACCTGCTGCTGGTGCCGCTCAAGGTGCTCGGCGGCCTCGCCCGCGGGGTGATCCTGGCGGTGCTGGCGGCGTTCGCGGTTTCCTACGCGGTGGCGACCGGCTGGGGCGGCTATGGCTGGGGCGCGCCGGGGCCGGTGGTGTGGAGCGGGATCTGCGCCTATCCGGCGTTGCGGTACGGCCTCGCCTTCTTCACCGGGGCGGCGTTGTGGGCGTGGCGCGACCGGGTGCCGCTATCGGGGCCGCTGGCCCTGGCCGGCCTGCTGGGGCTGTGGGGGGCCGCCGGCAGCGCCGCCGCCCCGGTCGCCTACGCCCTGTGTCTGCCCTATCTGGTGATCTACGCCGCGCTGGCCCATCCGTTGCGCTTCGACCTGACCGGCCGGATCGGCGATCTGTCCTACGGCACCTATCTGCTCGCCTTCCCGATCCAGCAGAGCCTGATCCACGCGCTCGGCCCGGGGGTGGTCGGCCCGATGATCCTGCATCTGACCGCCACCCCGCTGGCGCTGGCGGGGGCGGCGCTGTTGTGGCGCCGGGTCGAGCGGCCCTGCCTGGCCCGCAAGGGGGGCGGCGCCGGCGCGGGCTGACCGGCGCCGCCCGGGCTCAGGCCCCCTTGGCGGCGGGGCGGCCGACGCCGTCGAGAAACACCGTCACCGCCGCGCGGACATGGGCCTCGATCCGGGCCTCGGTCGGGGGCTGGGATTCGAGGCCGAGGGCGAGGCGGACATACAGGTCGCCCATCACCGCGCCGAGATAGATCCGGGCATAGGCCTCGGCCCGCTCGGCCTCGTCGGAGGAGGGGGGCAGGGCGGCGCGGAAGCGTTCGGCGAGGCGGGTCTTCAGCGCGCGCGGCCCGTCGTTGAAGAAGAATTCGGCGATGTCGGGGACGCGATGGCCCTCGGCGACCAGGATGCGGAACACCGCCACCGCGTTGGACGTCAGCGCGGCCTGGACGAAGGCGGTGCCGAGCGCGACCAGCCCGTCCTCGCAGAAGCTGCACGGTCCCGGCTCGTCGGCGAACAGATCCCAGACCCGGGTGGTCTCCTCGGCGACGATCGCCCGCAGCAGCCCCTCCTTGTTGCCGAACTGTTCGTACAGCGTGCTGCGCGATCCCTTCGACCGGTCGAGGATGTCGCTGAGGCTGGTGCCGCCGAAGCCTTTTTCGAGAAACAACTCCTTGGCCGCATCGATCATCGCCTGGCGGCGGGCCAGGCCCCGATTCTGCGGCTTTGCCGGTATCATGACGAACTGGGTACTCCCTGCCGTTCGACGCAATGTCGCCGAACCGACTTGATTTGGACTAAACTGTACGGTACGGTACACTCTCTACGCCGCGTCGTCCACCCCCCCCCGCTCCGCTGACGTCGCCGCAGCCTTTGAGGATCCCACCCCATGCCGTTCGCCCCCAGAGTTGTTTCCCTGGCCGTCCTTGCTGTGTTCGCGCTGGCCGCCGGCGGCTGTGACGATGGCAAGAAAGCATCCGGCGCCCCGGCGATGCCGCCGCCCGAGGTCTCCACCGTCACCGTCACCCCGAAAAGCGTCGCGGTGACCGTCGATCTGCCCGGCCGGACGGTGGCCTACCGCGTTGCCGAGGTGCGGCCCCAGGTCGGTGGGATCATCCTGAAGCGCCTGTTCAAGGAAGGCAGCGAGGTCAAGGAGGGCCAGCAGCTCTACCAGATCGACCCCGCCCCCTATCAGGCGACGCTGGCCAGCGCCCAGGCCGATCTGGCCAAGTCGCGCGCCACGCTGAAATCGGTCGAGGCCAAGGCCTCGCGCTATGCCGAACTGGTGCAGATCAACGCGGTGTCGCGCCAGGATTACGACGACGCGGTGGCCAGCCTCGATCAGGCCCGCGCCCAGATCCTCGCTTCCGAGGCGGCGGTGCGCACCGCCCAGATCAACCTCGCCTACACCAAGGTCTACGCCCCGATCTCGGGCCGGATCGGCCGCTCCGCCTCGACCGAGGGCGCGCTGGTCACCGCCGGCCAGTCGACCACCCTGGCCACCATCACCCAGCTCGACCCGATCTATGTCGATGTCAGCCAGTCGAGTTCGGATCTGCTGCGGATGCGGCGCGAGGCCTCGCGCGGTCAGCAGCGCCCGGTCGAGGACGCCCCGGTCCAGTTGCTGCTGGACGGCACCACCCAGGTCTACGACCAGGCCGGCCGGCTGCAATTCTCCGAGGTGACGGTCGATCAGACCACCGGGGCGGTCCAGGTCCGCGCCGTGTTCCCCAATTCCCGCCACGAACTCTATCCCGGGCTGTTCGTCCGCGCCCGGGTCGAGCAGGGGGTGCGTGACAACGCCCTGCTGGTGCCGCAGCGCGCCCTGGTGCGCAACGCCGATGGCAGCACCGTCGTCTGGGTGGTCGGCGCCGAATCGAAGGTGGCGCCGCGCCCGGTCAAGGTCGGTCCGGCGGTCGGCGATTCCTGGCTGATCGAGGACGGGCTGGCCGATGGCGACGTGGTGGTGACCGAAGGGTTGCAGAAGATCCGTCCCGGCGTGCCGGTGCGGATCGCCGCCGCCCCGGGCGCCGCCGCCCCCACCGCCCCCGCCGCGCACTGACCGGAGTCTCCCCCCCATGTCGCGCTTCTTCATCGATCGCCCGGTCTTTGCCTGGGTCATCGCCATCGTCATCATGCTGGCCGGCGGGCTGGCGATTCTCGGCCTGCCGATCGAGCAATATCCGCGCATCGCCCCGCCGGCGGTGGCGATCACCGCCTATTATCCCGGCGCCTCGGCCCAGACGGTGGAAAACACCGTCACCCAGGTGATCGAGCAGAAGATGAACGGCATCGACCATATCCGGTACATGTCGTCCACCTCGGATTCCGCCGGCAACGTCACCATCACCATCACCTTCGACCCCGAGGCCAATCCCGACATCGCCCAGGTCCAGGTGCAGAACAAGCTCCAGCTGGCGATGCCGCTGCTGCCGCAGGAGGTGCAGAACCAGGGCGTCAAGGTCGCCAAGGCGGCCAAGAACTTCCTGATGGTGGCGGCGATCTACGCCCCCGACGACCGCTATCCCCAGCATGACCTGACCGACCTGCTGACCTCGCGGGTGCAGGATCCGGTCAGCCGGGTCAACGGCGTCGGCGAGGTCACCGTGTTCGGCGCCCAGCACGCGATGCGGGTCTGGCTCAATCCGGACAAGATGATCAGCTACGCGCTGACCACCACCGACGTCGTCAACGCCATCACCGCCGAGAACGCCGAGGTCTCGGTCGGCCAGCTCGGCGGCAATCCGGCGGTCGAGGGCCAGCAGATCAACGCCACCATCCTGGCCCAGAGCCGGCTGGAAACCCCCGACCAGTTCGCCCGCATCCTGCTCAAGGTCAACACCGACGGTTCGCAGGTCCGGCTCCGGGATGTCGCCCGGATCGAGGTCGGCTCGGAGAATTACGAGATCCAGGCCAAGTTCAACGGCCACCCGGCGGCGGCGATGGGCATCAAGCTCGCCGCCGGGGCCAACGCGCTCGACACCGTCATCGCGGTCAAGAAGCAGATGGCCGCCCTCCAGACCTTCTTCCCGCAGGGCGTCGAGGTGGTCTATCCCTACGACACCACCCCGTTCGTGCGGCTGTCGATCGAGGAGGTGGTCAAGACCCTGATCGAGGCCATCGTCCTGGTGGTGCTGGTGATGCTGCTGTTCCTGCAGAACTGGCGCGCCACCCTGATCCCGGCGATCGCGGTGCCGGTGGTGCTGCTCGGCACCTTCGGCATCCTGTCGGTGTGCGGCTTCACCATCAACACCCTCACCATGTTCGCGATGGTGCTGGCGATCGGCCTGCTGGTCGATGACGCCATCGTCGTGGTCGAGAACGTCGAACGGGTGATGAGCG
>JBDLVO010000217.1:0-3937 GCA_039804805.1 Pseudomonadota bacterium | reverse complement strand
CATCCCCGACCCGATCAACATCTACGGCCTGACCAAGCATCTCGCCGACGTGTTCATCGCCGAGGAGGCGGAGCGCCATCATCTGCTGCGGGTCGGCATGGTGTTCGGCGACAATCCCAAGCAGCACCAGTTCTTCGAGAAGATGGTGGCGCGGGCCCGGCGCGGCGAGGCCCTGCGCGTCGCCGACGACGTGATCACCTCGCCCACCTCGGCGCGCGACGTGGCGGCGCTGGTGCGGCGGCTGATCGCGCCCGGGTGCGACCTGCCGTCCGGGCTGCTGCATGCCGCCAATCAGGGCCAGGCCAGCCTGTTCGACTTCCTCCGCTTCGGCCTCGACCGGCTCGGGCTGCACCCGGATCTTGCCCCGGTGGCGTCGGCCGCGTTTCCCGGCCTCGGCCGGCGGACCACGGCGACGCCGCTGGCCTCGGCGACGCTGGTGGCCCGGCCCTGGCAGGACGCCCTGGCCGAGTATTGCGCTTCATTGCATCCCCAATCCCCGTCGGAGAAGGAGGCCTGACCCATGGCCGACATCTACAGTATGAATGGAGGCAAGGTTCTTCACCACATGGACCGTGTCCTGGAGTGGAAAGCCGGCAAACGCATTGCTCCCGTTCACATCGATGTTGGGTTGTCGAAAGGGTGCAACATCCATTGCAATTACTGCTACGGCATCACCCAGGCCAATGAGTTCAAGAAGGGGGCCCACAAATGGTTCCCCGAGGACCGGCTGCTGGCCTATGTCCGCGACGCCGGCAAGGCCGGGGTGCGCTCGATGGCGCTGATCGGCGAGGCCGAGCCGACCCTCAATCCCGCCGTCTACGATGCCATCATCGCCGGGCGCGAGGCCGGGGTCGACATGGCGCTCGGCACCAACGGCCTGCTCTATGACGAGGGGCCGAAGGGGCTGGCGGCGATGGAGCACCTGACCTGGCTGCGCTTCAACATTTCCGCCGCCAGCGACAAATCCTACCGCCGCATCCATGCCAGCAAGGATTTCGACAAGGCCTGCCACAAGATCCGCTTCGTGGTCGAGCAGAAGCGCCAGCGCAATCTGAAGCTGACGGTCGGGCTTCAGATGGTGCTGACCCCCGACACCGCCCCGGAAACGGTGCCGCTCGCCAAGCTCGGGCGCGAGCTTGGGGTCGATTATCTGGTGGTCAAGCAATGCGGCGACACCGTCGAGAATATTCTCGGCGTCTACGAGCATCTGGGCGAGTACGGCACCTTCGACGAAATGTTGCACGAGGCCGAGGCGCAGAGCACCGACCGCTACAACGTCATCGTCAAGTGGCAGAAGATCCAGGCGGCCGGCAAGCGCAATTATGGATCCTGTCTTGGCGTGCCCTTCCTGCTTTATTCCAGCGGCGATGGCAAGCTCTATCCCTGCGGGATGTTCTTCGACTGGCGCAGCGACGAGTTCCTGATGGGCGATCTGTGCGAACAGAGCTTCATCGACATCCTCAACAGCGACCGCTACTGGCAGGTGGTCGAGCGGGTCGCCACCGTGATGGACGTCCACAAGGAATGCTACGCCAACTGCCGGACCAATGAGATCAACAACGTGCTGTGGCAGATCGCCCATCCGCCCGAGCACGTCAACTTCATCTGAACCGGACAAAGGCGGGCTGCCGCCCGCGCCCGCTCGGGGGGATGCCCCCGAACCCCTTTTTTTCCGAAAGGGGGGCGGCGGTAGGGGGAGGGAAGTGGTCGTGGCAAGCGGAAGCGGGCAGGGCGCGGAAATCCACTGCACCCTGATCCTGCCCCTGGTCGGGCGGCGGGTCCTGATGCAGTTGCGGGATGATATTCCGGGGATCTACTACCCCGGCGAGTGGGGCTATTTCGGCGGCACCGTCGAGCCTGGCGAGACCGTGCTGGCCGGTGCGTTCCGCGAGCTGGAGGAGGAGATCGGCTATCGTCCCGCCGCACTTCAGCCGCTCGATGCCCGCTACATTCTTGACCATCAGCGTTGGATTACCCTGCATTCCTTCACCTGCCCGCTGACCTGTCCGTTGGAGGCGCTGGTGCTGGGGGAGGGGATGGATTTCGATCTGGTCTCCGCCGCCGAATTCCACGGCGGGACCAAGCTGTCCCGCCGGTTCGGCCGGCCCTATCCGATCCAGCGTTCGACCCATGTCCGGGCGGTTTTTGATCTGGCGCTGCGGCGGGCCGAGGCCATGCCGGGGCAAGCCGTGCCAACGGAGGGATGACAGCATGCTGGAGCAACAGACCCGGGACGGGGCGGCACCGGGCGCCGCCGAGGATCAGACCCTCCTGTCGATGCCGCGCAGGGTCGAAAAGCTGAATTTCACCTTCACCAACCGCTGCAACCTGCGCTGCTCCTACTGCCCGCAGGGGACCCATCCCGAGTCCTATCATCAGGAGGTCAGCGAGGATTTCATGGAATCCCTGCTGTTCTTCGCCCGGGGCCGGCAGGTCGGCGAGATCGGCATCGGCTATTACGGCGAGATGCTCCAGGTCCGCGACTGGTGGAAATATTGCCTGCGGATGCTGGAGATCGGCTGCAAGATCAGTTGCGTCACCAATTTCTCCCGCGTGCTGCTGCCGGAAGAGGTCGAGGTCTTCGCCCGTTTCCGCGAAATCGGCATCAGCGTCGATACCCACGAGGCCGCCACCCTGCGCGAGATGCGCAAGGCGGTCGATATTCGCACCATCACCTACAATACCCAGTTGATCCGGGCCTATTGCCTGCGCCGGGGCCTGCCCGGGCCGGCGCTGATCTGGACCGGGGTGATGACCGAGGCCGTGGTCCATCAGATGCCGGATTTCGTCGCCTTTGCCGCCGCCAACGGCATCCGTCAGCTTCATTTCAACGACGTGGCGCAATATCACGGCCTGCCGGCCAAGGTCCGCAACGTGATCGATCTCGATGGCGAGGACTTTTTCGCGGCGGTCCGCAGCATCGACGCGGCGATCAACGTCGCCAAGGCCTGCGGCGTCGGCCTCGGCATCGACGGGATTCCCCGCTTCGTCGACAAATACAAGAAGCTGGTCGCCGGCGAGACGGTGACGCCGCAGATCGCCAGCCGCCACGGCATTCAGGGAATCTGCGAGGTCAAGGTGTTCGAGTCCGACCGGCTGCCGCCCGGCCACACCCGCGCCTGCGTCTCGCCCTGGACCGAGTTCTATCTCGATCCCAAGGGCGACGTGATGGCCTGTTGCGCCCGGGGCGAGGTGATGGGCCGGGTCGGGCCGGACGGCATCCTCGACGATATTCTACAGAACGAGAAATATCGGGCGCTGCGCGCGACGCTGCTGACCGGCGAGGGGCTGGAGGAGGGCTGCGCCCTGTGCCCGATCCGTCCCGCCATTCCGGTCGATCAGTTCCGGGAGCGGCTGAAGGCGCTGATGATGTCCGCCAGATGAGGATGGGGCCTGGGAGCGGGCCGGGGGGGGGAGACGATGAGCAGGCTTGATATCATCAACGTGGTTTACGGCGAGACATTCACCAATTTCTTCGTCGAGGTCTCGCTGCCGTCGCAACTCTCGCCGGGCAACATTCCGGCGCTGCGCGAGGCGGCGCACTCGGCCTACAACATCTACACCACCAAGGCCGACGCCCCGGTGATCCGGGCCGCGCGGTCGTTCCAGGCGCTTGAGCGGCTGATGCCGGTCAATCTGGTCGAGCTGTCGATGGAGGAAATTCGCGACCCGGCCTATCGCGAGCGGATGGGCATGACGGTGTGGTCGATCCTGTCGATGATCCACAAGCAGGCGATCCAGCAGGCCCGCCACGACACGCTGGTGTTCCTGGCCCCCGACTGGGTGATCGCCGACGGCAGCTTCGCCGCGATCGAGGCGCGGATCGATCAGGGCTACGAGGCGGTGGTCATCAGCGGCCCCCGGATCGACTGGGACCGGGCCGAATCGACCTTCCGTGGCTGGGTCCGCGACGGCGAGCATCTGGCGGTGCCGGGGC
>JBDLVO010000216.1:0-4576 GCA_039804805.1 Pseudomonadota bacterium | reverse complement strand
CGGTGGCATGCCGACATGGTGCGCTCCAACTGGCCGTCGATGTTCATCTGGTTCCATCCCGAGGTCGGGCTGATTTCCCATTCCTGCCATCTGCATCCGATCGCGGTGAAGCGGACCACCGGCAACGCCGATTTCACCACCACCATCGACGGCGATTATCTGTCCCGCTTCTCCCCCGGCTCCGACCGGATCTATTTCGCCGCCGATTCGGATGAGATCTGCATCGCCGATTTCACCCCGCAGAGTTACGGCCAGCAGAGCATGCTCGACCCGCCGCAGGGGATCTTCTTCCTGGCGCACTGGCTGCACCAGAACGCTCCGCCGATCAATCGCTGGTTCATGGAGACGCCGTTCCTGTTCAAATCGAGCGGCTGCAAGGAAGAGTCGCTGCAAAGCTGCCGTCAGATAACCTGCCAGCGGATCCGCAACACCCTCGAACTCAGCCGCTGCATTTTCAACAGCTGAGATCCGGTGGCGGCGATCGGCCGTCCGATCGCCGCCCGATCCCGCGTCAGCCCAGACGGCGGGTGATGGCGGCGGCGATCGCCTCGCCGGTCAGGCCCTCGACCCGGCGGGCTTCCTCCTGCGACGGCACCTGATGGAGGAAACGGTCCTCGATCCCGATCGAGAGGAAGCGGGTGGCCGGACGCGGCTCGGCCCCGGCCAGCCATTCCGCCACCGCGCTGCCCAGCCCGCCGATCCGGCTGTGCTCTTCGACCGTCACCACCAGCGGGGTGGTGGCGAAGGTCGTGCCCAGGTAATCGAGATCGAGCGGCTTGACGGTATGGACACTGGCCACCCGCGCCGTGATCCCCTGGGCGGCCAGCAGATCGGCCGCCCGCAGCGCCTCGGCGGCGATCGGGCCGGTGGCGAGCAGCGCCAGGTCGGCGCCCTCGCGCAGCGTCTCGGCCCGGCCGAACCGGAAGGCGGGCGGGGTCGGATGCAGCGCCGGCTCGCCCTTCTTGCCCAGCCGGAGATAGAGCGGCCCGGACAGCGTCAGCGACGCGGCCAGCCCCAAGCGCAGTTCGACCGGATCGCACGGACAGAACAGGGTCATGTGCGGCAGCGGCCGCAGGATGGCCAGATCCTCGAAGGTGTGGTGGGTCGGCCCCAGTTCGGCATAGGACAGCCCGGCCCCGGTGCCGGCGATCACCACCGGCAGGTGCTGGTAACACAGATCGAGCTTGATCTGCTCCAGGCAGCGGGTGGTGGTGAAGGGGGCGATGGTGTAGGCGAACGGGCGGTAGCCGTTCATCGCCAGCCCGGCGGCGACGCCGATCATGTTGGCTTCGGCGATGCCGCAATTGAAGAAACGGGTGGGGAACTTCGCCTTGAAATCGTCGAACAGACGATTGCCGATGTCGCCCGACAGCAGCACGACCCGCTCATCCGCGCCCGCCAGCGCGGTAACCGTCTTGGCGAACAGGTTTCTCATGCCGCCACGCCCAGTTCCCGTTTCGCCTCGGCCACTTCGGCCTCGGTGGGGATGCGGTAATGCCAGTTGTTGTCGTCTTCCATGAAGGAAACCCCCTTGCCCTTGACGGTGTGGGCGATGATCGCCCGTGGCGGGGCGCCGTCGGCCGCTTCGCGCCGCGCCAGCGCCGTGCAGACCGCGCCGAGGTCGTGGCCGTCGATCTCCTCCGCGGCCCATCCGAACGCCCGCCATTTTTCCGCCAGCGGCGCCAGGGCCATGATCTCGTTGCTGCGGCCGGTCCCCTGCCACTTGTTGTAATCGACCACCACGGTCAGGTTGCCCAGCGCCTGCCCGGCGGCCAGCAGCGCCGCCTCCCACACCGAGCCCTCGTTGCATTCGCCGTCGCCCAGCAGCACGAACACCCGCGATTGCCGTCCGGACAGGCGGGCGGCCAGCGCCATCCCCACCCCGATCGGCAGGCCGTGCCCGAGCGAGCCGGTCGCCGCCTCGATCCCGGGAATCTTGCCCGGGGCCGGCGGATGCTCGCCGAACGGGCTGCCGATCCGGCCGTAATCCGCCAGCAGCGCCGGCGGGAAGAAGCCGGCCTCGGCCAGCACCTGGAACAAGGCGGGGACGGCGTGGCCCTTGCTCAGGATGAAGCGGTCCCGTCCGGGCGCGGTCGGCTCGGCCGGATCATGGCGCAGGATGTGGAAATAGAGCGCGACCAGGATGTCGACGCAGGACAGGCAGGAGCCGAGATGGGGCGTGCCGGAGCGGCAGGAGGTCTCGATGATCCGGGCTCGCAGCTCGCGCGCCCGCCGATCGAGGGCGGCCAAATCGAAAGATGGGTTCATGCGCTGAAATCCTGCCCCGCCATCATCATGCTCTCCGTTCCGTTTCGCCCAGGATCGCGGGCTCCGCCCGCACCCGCCAAGGGCCGCAAGGCCCTTGGAACCCGTTCCCTTGTCCTGCGTGCCCCGACCATCGAGGGGATCCAAGGGCCTTCACGCCCAATCCAGTTCGCGCAGCAGATCCTCGGGGTCGAGCGGGCTGTTGCCCAGCCGCGACACCTGGCAGGCGGCGGCCAGGGCGCCGAGATAGCTTGCCTCCCAGATGTCGCCGCCGACGCACAGCGTCATCGCCGCGCAGGTCAGCAGCGAATCCCCCGCCCCGGCCGGGTCCTTCGGCTGGGTGTTGAGGGCGGGCAGGCGGTCGGCCATCCAGGGCTCGTCGCGCGTCGGATCGGGGCAGACCAGCATCCCTTCCGCCCCCAGGGTGATGATGACGTTGCGGGCACCGGCCTTGCGCTGGAGGCTTTCGCCCAGCACCGCCAGACCGGATTCGCTGTCGCGCATGGCGAGGCGCGCCTCGCGTTCGGTCGGGGTCAGCAATTCCATGCCGTGGAAGCGCGACACGTCCGAGATCTGCGACGAGGCCTGGCTGTCGGCGAACATCGGCACTCCGGCCTCGCGCCCGAGCTGGATCGCCGCATCGACCAGCGGCTGGGGCAGGCAGCCGTAATTGAAATCGGAAAAGATCAGCAGGTCGAGCCCGGCGATCTCGGCCCGCACCCGGTCGAGGATGTGGCCGGCGATTTCGGGGGCGATCGGGTGCTGGCGCAGTTCGCTGACCCGCAGCAGGGTCTTGCCGGCGGCGCGGTAGCGCTGCTTGAGGGTGGTGGGGCGGCCCTCGTCGATGAACAGGGCGCTGTCCACCCCATAGCCGGCCAGGGTGCGGCGGGCGAAGGCGGCGGTGGCGTCGTCGCCGGTCACGGTCAGATACTGCACCTGGGCGCCCAGGCTGCGGGCGTGGGCGGCGACGATGCCGGCCCCGCCGATGAAGGATTTGCGCTCGATCGGGGTGACGACGATGGTCGGGTCTTCCTGCGACATCCCGAGCGGGTCGCAGGTGATGTATTCATCGACGATCAGATCGCCGATCACCATCATCCGGAGCGAGGCGAACTGGTCGAGATGGCCCTTGAGCCCGCCGACCGAGAAGCCGTGGCGCAGCGGGAAATCCATCGGCTTCAGGATCGCCGAAAAGTTCGAGCTGGAATATTCGCGCTCGATCAGGTCGAGCGAGGAGAAGCGCACCTCGCCCGAACTGAACAGCAGCCGGCCGCCATAGGAATCGACCAGCGCGCTTTCCGGGTTGTGGCGGGTCTCGTGCTCCTTGCCCTTGACGATCACCTCGGGGCGCAGCGCCAGGATGAACTGGTCGAGCGGCATGTCGAGCAGGCAGGCGTGATCGACCGCCGACAGCGCCTTGACCCCCTCGTAACGGGCCGGGCCGGGCACGGTGATCGAGCGCTGGCCGGTTTCCAGCACCCCCACCACCAGGAAATCGCCGCATTGCGCCGCGAATTGGAGCAGGCGGACGTGACCGGGATGGATCACGTTGAAATTGCCGGAAACGAACACGATTCTCGCGCCCTCTCCCGCCTTGCGCCGGATTTCCTCCGCCATCAGGTGGGTTTCCGCCGTCCTGTCGATCTTCATCTCCGCCACCGCTTCGCATCCTCGCCGACGGCGGGGCCGCAACGACGCTCCAACGTTCGTCGTCGGGGCGAACCCCACGACCATAGAATCGGTCGAAAAGACTATTTTTAGGTTAATCGGCGGTGGAGCGGCGGGGCGGGGGGCGCGCCCCCGGGGGTCAGGCCGCTTCCGGCGGCACCGGGCGCTTGCGGCCGTGATCGTCGACCGCGACATAGGTGAAGATCGCGCTGGTGACCCTGACCTGGGTCTCGTCGCCCCCGTGGCGGCGCACCCAGCATTCGACCCGCACCGCGATCGAGGTGTTTCCGACCCGCAGGATCTCGGTGTAGCAGGTCAGTTCGTCGCCGACATAGACCGGCTGGTGGAATTCCATCCCCTCGATCGCCACGGTGGCGCAGCGGCCCTGGGCGCGGCGATAGGCGTGGGTGCCGCCGGCAAGGTCCATCTGGCTCAGCACCCAGCCGCCGAAGATGTGGCCGAACATGTTGGTGTCGGCCGGCATCGCCACGGTGCGGATCGACAGCCGGCCGCGCGGGGCGGTGGTGCATTCGACGCTCTCGCGCGTGACGGGGGTGGGGGAGGTCATGACGGGGGGGCTCGCTTCTCGGACTAGATGTTGTGGGAAAGGCGCGGGCGGCCCCCGCATGCTTGCATGAGGCCG
>JBDLVO010000215.1:0-3190 GCA_039804805.1 Pseudomonadota bacterium | reverse complement strand
CCCGCGCGGCCATATCGTGGTGGACGGGTTCCAGCGCAGCTCCGATCCCGACATCTACGCCGCCGGCGACGCGGTCGAGACCGCCGACCGGGTCACCGGCGGCCGCACCGCCGTGCCGATGGGCGGTCCCGCCAACCGCCAGGGCCGGGTCGCCGCCGATCACATTTTCATGCCCGACAAGGCGCGGCCCTATCCCGGCTCGCTCGGCACCGGCATCGTGCGGGTGTTCGAGACGGTGGCCGGGCTGACCGGCTGGAGCGAGAAGCGGCTGTGCGAAGCCGGGCTGCCCTATCAGACGGTGACGGTCAACGACAGCCACCATGCCGGCTATTATCCCGGGGCGCGGCCGATGACGCTGAAGATCCTGTGGGAGCCGGACGGCGGCCGGCTGCTCGGTGCCCAGGTCAGCGGCTTCGAGGGGATCGACAAGCGGCTCGACGTGCTGGCGACGGCGATCGCCGGTGGGATGACGGTCGAGGATCTCTGTCATCTCGAACTGGCCTACGCCCCGCCGTTCGGCGCGGCCAAGGACATCGTCAATCTGGCCGGCTTCGCCGCCTGCAACCGCCGCGACGGACTGGTCAGCCATACCACCGAGCTGCCCGACGATCCCCGCGTCCAGGTGGTCGATGTGCGCGCCGCCCCGCTGGCCGAGGCCTATCCGGTGCCGGGGGCGAGCGTCAACCTCCCGTTCCCGACCCTGCGGGCCAGCCTCGACCGGCTCGACCGCGACCGGCCGGTGGTTACCGTCTGCGCCTTCGGCAAGATGAGCTATTTCGCGGCGCGGGTGTTGGCCCAGCACGGTTTCGCGGTCGAGAGCTTCAGCGGCGGCCTCAAGGCCAATGTCGATCCCCGCACCCCGGGCAAGCTGCCGCCCGCCTGAGGAAGCGTCGCCGAGAAGAGGGGAGAGAGCCGGTTCCCTTGGCGTGGAAACGGCTCTCGTCGTTGCGGCGGGCGCTCAGTGATGGGCGCCGCAGGCGTGTTGCGGGGTGAACTTCTCCGCCTCGCCGGCCAGCAGGGCCCGCACCGCCGCGCCGACGCTGTCGTCGCGGCCGGGACGGTAGACCTCGATCCCGGCGGCCATGAAGCCCATCAGCGGATTGCGTCCCATCCCGCCGGCGACCAGGGCATCGACGCCATGGTCGGCCAGCAGCCGGACCGGGACCATGCAGCCGCCCTCGGCATGGGGCAGGCCGGGCAGCAGGGTGACGTCGGCGATGGCGCCGTGGTCGATCCGTACCAGGGTATAGACGTCGCAGCGCCCGAAATGGCCGGCGAGCGGGGCGTCGAGTCCGCCCGGCAGTTCGGACGGCACGGCAATCAGCGACATGGACATCGGGCAGGTTTCCTGTGTTGGCCGTGACCAAACGGCGATGGACGGGAGGATCCCGGAAGCGGAGCGGTAACGCTCCGTCCCGGTCACCGGTCAATAGCGGGGTGGGATCGGCCGTCGCCATGACATTTTTCAATGAAGGCGCCGAGGGTTTGCTTGCTCAATGAGGGGACGGACCGCCTCACCGGCGCGGTTGTTCATGAAGATATTTGGCGGATGAGGGGGATGGGGATGACGGGCGAGGCAACGCTGCGGCTGGCGCCGGGAATCGGCGTCACCGGTCCGATCCCCCGCTGGTCCGGCGAGGATAGCGGCGGGCCGTTCTTCCTCGATCCGGCGGTGGCCGAGCCCGATCCGCTCGACGACGATCAGGCGCTGTGGCGGGAAACCGCCGCCGGTGTGGTGATCGTGGTCGGCTGCTGCCATGCCGGATTGGTCAACACCGTCGAGCGGGTGCGCGCGGTCAGCGGCATCGGCCGGCTGGCGGAAAGCGTGGCCCGGCGGCGCGGCTGAAGCCGCCGGGCGGGGTCAGTCGGGGGGATCGGCCGGCGCGCCGTCGCTTCCGGCCCGGCCGACCACCGCGTGCAACGGCTTGTCGTTGAGGTCGCCGGTTTCGTCGAAGCTGTAGAAACCGTTGGCGCCGCGCCAGGGCGGGCGGAAGCGCAGGTGATAGGACAAATCGAGTGGGTTGAGCGAATGGGTGTCGCGCGCCGCCGCCGCCAGCATCATCAGCGCGTCATAGCCCTGCGCCGCCGCGGTGTCGGGCGGACGGCCGAACCGGGCCTGATAGCGGGCGACGAAATCCTGGTTTTCCGGCGCGGGATCGGCGCGGTTGTAGAGCGACAGGAAGGTGACGCCCTCGAGCGCCTCGCCGCCCTCGGCGAGGATCGCGCTGCTGAGGTCCGAGGCCACCACCACCGGGGTGGTCACCCCCACCTCCCGCCGCTTGCGCAGGAAGCGGACGATCTCGGAATCGTTGCCCCAGAACAGGATCACGTCGGCCTCGATCAGGGTCAGACGGTTGGCCGCTTCGCGGAAATCCTGGGTGCCGGGAGGGAACGGCCATTGATAGACCAGTCGGCCGTCATGGCTTTCCTGTTCGATCAGATATTGGTAGAGCAGATCGCGGCCATAGGCGTCGTCGCGCCAGACCAGGGCGTAGCGTTTCCCCGCCGGCTTGTCGGCCGGGAAGCGGGCGAGATAGCGGGCGATCTCGTCGGTGGTCTGCACGGTGCGGATCACATATTTCGCATCGTGGCGGGTGATCGCCTGGTTGTTGATGTTGATCAGGATGTGCAGCAGGCCGGTCCGCTCGAAGATCTGCGAGGCGCGCACCGCGACGCTTTCGTCGTCATAGCCGATCACCGCCGCCATCTCGGGGGTCGCGGCGAAATCAAGGGCGATGTCGTGGCCGAGGCGCCAATCGTCGTTGTCGTCGCGCAGGTCGAGCCGCACCTTGGGGCCGCTGGCGAGGTTGTCGGCGTTGATGCGGTCGCGCGCCAGTTCGAGGCCGTTGGCCAAACCCTGGCCGCTTGATCGGAACGGCCAGGATACCCCCACCAGCACCTCGTCGCTCTTGTCGTTGAGCAAGGCGGCGCGGCGCTGCCCCATCGACTCGAGCGAGCGCCATTGCGGGGCCAGCGCCAGCAGCAGCGCGACCAGCACCCCGGCGCGGATCAGCCAGAGGACCAGGCCGCCCCCGCCGGTTCGCGCCGGGGGGCGGGAGGGGGTGGGGCCGGGCGCGGGGCGACGGTCGGTCGGCATCGGCTCCAACGAAGGGGGGAGGAACGGGCGGTGCTGTTCGCAGTCTGGTCGATGATGCCGTCCTTGCCAAGCGCCGGCCGCGTCGATCGGGGG